>JANOVQ010000584.1:0-12427 GCA_031417495.1 Pseudomonadota bacterium
CGATTCTGGGAGGTGAGCGCGAGAGAGTGCTCGCCTCCAGCGGAGGCGAGCTAGGTGGCGCTCAGGCGAGCGCCACAGTTCTAGTACGAATTACGTCGCGGTGGACGTGCTTCGCGGGGCTTCGCTTCGTTGACGCGCATATTGCGGCCCTTCAGCGGTTGTTCGTTCAGTGCATTGATAGCGGCTTGGGCCTGCGCGTTGTTCGGCATTTCGACAAAGCCGAAACCCTTTGATTGACCCGAAAACTTATCCATCACGACCGACGCGGTCGAAACCTCGCCAGACGCCGAGAACAGTCCACGCAGGTCGTCGTCAGTGACGCCATAGGCCAAATTACCAACATATATATTCATTCAAATCTCACCACAATAATGACGTGCTTTGTCTACTTTAGCGGGACGCGGAGTCAATAACACAAGTCTTCCGCATGCCGATCTGCCGTTAGTCGGCAAATGCTTAAACTCTAATGAAGCGTCCGATGAAGATTCGTAGCCCGGAAGGCTTGATTAGGCTGGGATGCGTCGCACAGGGGTCGCCGCATCTGAGTACCAAGGCGAACCCTACGCCTCATCGGACGATAAGAACAGCGAAATATCGAGCAATCAGGTGCAGACCCCGATTTTTTTCGATTGTAGGAGCGCCTTTAGGCGCGATGGGCGCCAGATTCGCCGCTAAAGCTGCTCCTACACGGGAGGGGCAGACTACTTACGGCAGGATCGCGATATCGCACAGCACCGGATCGCGATCAACCGCGATCTCATTGTCGATCTGGGTGCCGCACCCCGGGCAGCAAAACTGACGGAAAGACACGGCATCATCGATGAATCGCGTGGGATCGCCAATCAAGGGGTTTGAATACGAGACCGGATGATCTTCGCGGATGCAGGCGTCTTTATAGTTCGCGTGGGTCGGGCCCAGATCGGTGCTGCATTTCGCGCAGGCCCAATAGGCGCCGTCAGGATCGCGCCGCGCGTGTAGTGCGATGCTGGCCTCGAACAATAAATTGCCGTCCCGCTGACGCGCCGGTTTGGCGTGGCGCTGCACGCGCGCTGCGCGCAGATCGGCGCGGTATGTGAGGGTGGCAGCAACGTCAACTGTGCGATCATTGAGGAGGATCGCGCCATAAATCGAACGCGCGGCATCCGCCGTGATGGCGAAGTCTTCGAGATCCTGTTCGATGTCGGCGGGTTCGCGATCGAGCGGATCGCCGAAGCCGCCACCGCCAGTCCAGCGTACGGCATACACATCGGTGGGATGCTGGACAAAGTTTTCCTGGCGCAATTGCAGCAGCTCATGCGTGCCAGTGACTTCGGAAGAATCCTCAATCATCTGTGAGGCGCGATTGCGCTCGCCGATGTCGCTGTTGCGGATGAAGGTGTACGCGTTGGTGGTCGAAGGATAGCCCCCCATCATGCCCGGCGAAGTCGGCGTTGCGTTGCCCGAAGACAAAGTGTCCTGCGTGATGAAATCCGTGTTGTGCGGAATGAAGCAGCTCTCGGCCGAGAGCCCCCCGCGATACCTACCAGCCCCGCCCGAATCCGGCAATTCCTTGCGATACAGAAACAGAATCGGGAAGCTCTGTTCGGTGTGCTCAATGTTGGGCAATTGGCAGATCGGTGTGCGCGATTGGCCACCGGTATTGATGCCGTCCGCATGCGAGAACGCGCCGATCGCGCCGCCGATAGGATCGATCAAGAGATAGCCATAACGTTCGCCCCATTGATCTATCCCGCGAAACAAGGTCGCCGGCCATTGACTGGTGCCACCGATGCACATGATGTCTTTGCGCATCTCGGCATCGGGATAGATCATTTTCGAAAGCACGTTGTAGGCGGGATACAGCGAAATCTCCATGGATTGAATTGGCGCCGTGGACACCGAGGCAGGGAAGTCCGCGCAATTCAAAGTGCCTGGGGTGGGATCGAATTCGATATGGCGTAGCGCGCCGCCCACGGCGAAGTATTGATCCCAGCACAGCAGTTCAGTCACGGCGACCATAATCGCGCCGCGCCAACCGGAGTAGGTTGCGTTCATCGCGCCCTCTTGCCCCGCAGATCCATCGTTGGTGAAGAGTAGCTTGTTGCCCTCTTTGCGCAGCTGGAGCTGCACCTTATGCGTACGCCGATCCCCCGGCCGGCACGCCTCGATATAGGTCCGTTCCTGCCAGTAGCCGTCGGGGATCCGCGCCATCTTGGCGAGATAAGCCTTTTCTGAGTTATTGATGATCTGCTTCATCACGCCTTTGACCGTCTGCGGCCCATAGCGGCGAATCAGTTCCAGCACGCGATCGCGCGCGGTCGAATTGCCGGCCATCTGCGCCCGGAAATCGAGTGCCACCAATTGCGGCTTGCGTGAGGCGCGCAGGTACACGGCTTCGATGTCGCGCCGGATTTCGCCGCGCTCGATGATCTTGATCGGCGGCAGCATGATGCCTTCGTCATACACTGATTCGGCCGAGGGACAAAAGCTGCCGGGGGTAATCCCGCCGATGTCGTACTGGTGCAGGCAGTTAGTGACCCAGCAGAAGAGTTCGCCTTCCCAGAACACCGGACACAGCAACATCACATCCTGCTGATGCGCCGCGCCGACCCACGGATCATTCGCGAGGAACATATCGCCTTCCTGGATGCCGGGATTGTCAGATCGAAATTCAAGCGTCCACTTAACTTGTGTATCAGTCACGCCGGACATGTACTGCATATACGGGCCGAAATAGACGAACTCGGCATCTTCCGTCAGCAGTGAGGGATTCAGATCGAGCGCATACATCGCGACTGGCGAACCCGACAGGCGCTGAATCGTTGCGCCGTGCTCCTCGTTAATTTGCCACAGGTTGTGGCGCACCACCTCATAGGTCACGGGATCGATATCCGTGTCCCATGCGCTATGCAATTTCAGCTTTGGCGAGATACGCAAAACCTTGGGCGGCACATAGGGATGGTTGACCCCATCAAAATCGACATCGGTGATTTCGCTGATCCGTGGCATGGGAAATTCCTCTGTGGTCGGGGTTAAGCCGCGACGCCGGTTTCGATCACAAAATTGTTGAGCGCATCCATGCTGACTGTTTGTCCAGGGTGCACCACGATCGAGGTGGTAGTCGTTTCAATTACGCACGGCCCGGCTAGATGATTGCCGGGTTTGAGGCGATAGCCATCGAAGATGGGCGTGGCTGCCGCGCGTTTCCATTCCGCCCAATAGATTTCACGTTCGCCGGTTTTGGCGTCCGCAACGATCACTTCGGTCAAGGTCGCGGCTGATTGAATGCGCGGCTTGCGCGATTCGGCGCTCGCGCGCACGCGAAAGGTCACGCATTCGAGGCGCGCCCCAGGCAGGGACGCCCCGCGCCCATAGAGCTGCTCATAGCGACCGACAAAGCGTGCGCGCAGATTTTCAAGATCGACCTCGCTGAGTTGGCTATTCTCCAGTTCCACTTCGACCTCGTTGATCTGGCCGCGATGGCGCATGTCGATTGAATAGCGAAAGCGTTGCCGTTCGTGTGGAATGCCATCTTCCGCGAGTTCCCCACGACCCTTCCCGGCGAGGTCGGCAAGCAGCCCGTTAATTTGCGTCACCTCGAATGGCGAGGACATGATGCGCACCTGTTCGTTCACATGCAGGGTGTCGGCCGAGGCCGCGCCGAATGCGCACCAGGTCGAGGCCGTATCCCCTTGCGGCACTATCACTCGCTTGATGCCGGCTTCGCGCGCGGTCACCGCCATGTGCACGGGGCCCGCACCGCCAAACGCGAACAGCACGAAATCGCGCGGATCGAGACCCTTTTGGATAGTCGCCTTTCGTACCAGATCCGCCATTTGAAACTCGGCAATCTGTGCGACACCACTGGCGAGTTCGTACAAGCTCATGCCGAGCTCATCGGCGAGGGTCTGCAGGCCGGCCGCCGCGCCGGCGCGATCAAGCTGCATGGTGCCGCCCGCGAAGTTATCCGCATCGAGATAGCCGAGAACGACGTCGGCATCGGTGGTGGTTGGCGTGGTGCCACCGCGCCGGTAGCAGATGGGTCCCGGATCAGCGCCCGCGCTTTGCGGGCCAACGCGGATGGTTTTGGTGGTCTTGTCGATCCACACCTTGCTGCCACCGCCGGTGCCCATGGTTTGCACATCGACCTTGGGCAGAAAATATTCGTATTGATGCACCAGGCTTTTATACGAGACAACCGCCTTGCCTTCGTGAATGACGCCCACATCGAACGAAGTACCGCCCATGTCGGTGGTGATGATATTGGGCTCGCGCATGACTGCGCCCAGATATAGCGAACCCGTCACGCCAGATACCGGACCGGAGTCGAGTGTCAGCAGCGGCGCGCCGCTCGCCTTGCGGACCGAGATGGTGCCGCCCGCACACTGCGTGATTTGCAACGGCGGTTGGTAGCCAAGCTCCTTCAACTCGCGATCCAGGTGACTCAAATAGCCCACCGTCAGCGGGCCGATGTAGGCGTTCAGCGCGACTGCGGTGGTGCGTTCATACTCCCCCCATTTCGGCGCCAGTTCGTAGGAGCAGGTTACGTAAAGATGGGGGGCGATTTCGGCCGCGATTTCTTTGACCCGCCGTTCGTGCCTGGGTTCTAGAAATGACCAGAGGAAACAAACCGCGAGCGCCTCAATGCCGGCCGCAACCAAACTTTTGATCGCGGCCCGGGCCTCTTCTTCGTTGAGTTCAACCACGACTTTGCCGAAGCAATCGACTCGCTCCGAGACTCCGCGAATAAGCCGCTTGGGAATGATGGGCTCCGGTTTGCTGCTCTCCGGAATGTGCACGATGAGTTTGATATCCTGCCCGGATAAGCCACGCGAGCCGCGCATGATGTGAATTACGTCGTTGTGACCCATGGTGGTCAAAAGACCCACCTTGGCACCGCGGCGCTGAATGATCGCGTTAGTGCCAGCCGTTGTGCCGTGATTCAGCATGGTGACCGAGGCGAGCAAGGGCGCGAGCTCCAGGCCCACCCGGGCACCGGCGCGGCGTAGCGCTTCGAGCACGCCATCGGCAAAATTGTGCGGCGTCGAGGGCGCCTTGGCGATCGTCAATCGCCCGCTTTCGTCAATTAAAACGCAATCTGTGAAAGTGCCACCGATATCGAGGCCGCAAAGGAAAGATGTCATAAAAAAGTCCGCTAGAGGATTGGCGGGGGCGAGCCACGACGCGCATCGCGTGGTCACTCTCGGTAGCAACGAAGGTCTAGCATTAAACGAACCTTCCCTGAAGATCAAGTGAAAACAATCGCATCGCTGTCTGCCGGAGCGCGCCGCGCCTCGCTAAACTATCCCCTGGAACCGACCCTGAATTCACCGGACCTGCCTTACGTCAGATGCAACTAGAGGACTCCAACCGTCGCGCCGTGCCGCCGCCCGAACCGTCGTTTGATCGCGAGGCGGTGAGCGCGCGTCTGCCGCTCGTGCGTGGGTTGGCGGAAGCGCATCGGGTGTTGGTGATGGCGGCGGGTGAGGCGCAGCGCCAACGCGCGGGTGCGATATTCTGCGCTGATAAGCGCGACCAGGATTGGGCGTACTACCTCATTGAAGGCGCCTTGGTGGTGACTGGCAGTGATCGGGTGATCCGCGAACTCGAAGCGGCGGGTTCAGGGATGTTCGAATGCTTTCACGCGCCGGGCCAACTGTGTGGCGGGGCGCGCGCTAAAACTGACGCGACGATTTTCCGGATTCCGCTCGCCGTGTTGGGACGCTACGTGAATCTCACCCACGTGGCGGCCGCCGCCCTCCCGGTGGTGATCGAACTCGGCATCGATGACAGCGTCGATGGCCTCGAGCTTGCGCTCAGCATCGGCGTGCTCTCGCGGCTCGCACCCTCGGACATTCAGCGCCTGCTGCAACGGGTAGAGGAAGTCCCGGTGCGCGCGGGCGAGGTGGTCCTTGAGCAAGGCGGTGATGCCGATGCGTGCTATATCGTCAAAACCGGCATCGCGGAAATCGACGTGGAGCGGCATGGCGGAGGACAGTATCGCGTCGCGCTTAAAGGCCCCGGCGAGTTTTTCGGCGAAGAAGCGCTGCTCGCTGGCGCGCCGCGCGGGGCCACGGTACGGATGCGTGCCGATGGAATTCTGATGCGTATCGAGGTCGCCGATTTCCGGCGGCTGATCGCGCCAGCGTATGTGCGACCCGTCCAACGCGCGTACGGGGACACATTGGTCGCGGCCGGCGCGGTGTGGCTGGATATACGCGAACCGGCTGAGTTCCAGCACGGATCATTACCGGCGGCAATTAATTTGCCCGAAGCGATTCTTCGCCTGCGTTGCACGAGTCTCGATCCGCGGCAGCGCTACATCGTGTGCAGTGGTGACCCGGGCTCCAGCGCGCTCGGCAATTTCATGCTGACTGCTGCTGGCCTTGAGGCCCATTACCTGGACGAATCGATCGGGCGCCTGGAAGCCACCAGCCGCATTCCTTTTGCCACCGAACTCGACGCCGAGAATGGCCAAAGCCTGCACGAGGGGTTGACCTCGGTCGCAGAGGATCCGCATGAACTCGCACCAGCGCTCGCCACGCCCGCGGATGTGGTGGCGCCGGTGCTCGATGACACCATCCGGATCGGCTTTGAGGATGTGCGCGCGGCCGAACGTCAGCACTATCAACGGCGCCTGCGCCGGGCGACAGCACGTCTGATCGCCGAAGCCGATGCACGGGTACGCGCGGCCGTGCAAGAAGTCGAGATGAGCTATCTCACCGAACTCGAGAACAAGCATCGGCAGGTGCTGGAACTCAAGCGTAAGGTTGCCCTCCAGCAACGCGAGATTTGGAAGCTGCAGCAAGCCGGACAGCGCGTTGCGCCTGAGGCGGCCGAACATTGGCCGTCCGCGGTGAGTCCAGATAGTATCTAGGGTCAAGCATAAGGGGCCCCCAGCCGATGGACGAGTTTCAGCCCTGCGGCGTGATTACGATCACCACCGACTTCGGGCATCGAGGGCCCTTTGTGGGCACCATGAAGGGCGTGATGATGTCACGCTTTGCCAATGTCAAATTGATCGATCTCACCAACGAAGCCCATGTGCACTGGCCGGCGGAAGCGGGCTTCTGGTTGGAGCGTTCGTACCAATATTTTCCACGCGGCACGGTGCACCTGGCAGTAGTCGATCCTGGTGTCGGCACCTCGCGCGAAGTTTTAGTGGTCGCGGGAGATGGACACGTTTTCGTCGCGCCGGACAACGGCCTTCTGGCCGGTGTCATCGAGCGAACCCAGGGCGTGGCGATTGCGGTAGACGCGGCGCGCCTAAGCGCGTTGGGCATCGATCCTGTAAGCGCGACTTTTCACGGCCGTGATTTATTCGCCCCGCTCGCGGCTGAACTGGCGGCTGGCCGCGTCACGCCGCGCGCGCTAGGTCCGCTGACTACCGACTATATCCCCTCGCTAATCGAGCCTCCGGATTGGCGAGGCGGTGAACTGCATGGTGTGGTGATCACCAGCGACCACTTCGGCAATCTCATCACCAACATTGAACGTGCTGAGCTGGCGCGCCTGCGCCGCCCGCTCGTGCGCGCAGCGGGTCACGAACTCAGGGTTTATCGCACCTATGGCGATGTCGCGCCCGGCACGCTGTTGGCGCTGATCAATTCCTTCGAAGTGCTTGAGATCGCGTGTGCCGAGCAACATGCCGCTGAGATCCTCGGCCTCGGTCGTGGCGGGCCGGTGGTGGTGGTGGAGGCGCAGACGGAATAGGAAGTCGGGGGTTTCAGCAATTACGGCGACTTAAAGCTTCGTCATCCCGGAAACCGCTTAGCGGTACTCCGGGATCCATCCAGAACATCGAGCGCCCCTGGATCCCGGGTCTGCGCCGCATAGCGGCTTCGCCCGGGATGACGAGGTTTTAGGTTCGCCTACAATCCCCCGAGAAAATCGAACTTCCCGATCGGCACGCCGCTGTGGCGCAGCAGGTTGTACGCGGTCGTGTAGTGGAAATAGAAATTCGGCACGGCCCAGCGCGTCAAAAAACTCTCGCCCGTGAAATTGAAGGCGCCGGCCGGTGTTTTGATTTCGATCGCGCGCGTCTCGGCGGCGGCGAATTGTTCCGCCTTGAAGGTGGCGAGATAGTCCAGCGCTTTGCGAATTCTCGCCTGCAGTTCGTCGGCGGTGACTTCAGTATCTTCCCATTTGGGTGGTTCGGTACCGGAGAGTCTGGCGGCGGCGCCTTTGGCGAAGTCCGTCGCCAGCTGAATTTGCCGTGCACACGCGAACATATCGGGGTAAAGACGCGCCGCAAGGACATTTGCCAGGTCAAATTTATTTGCCTCAGCGTGCGCTGCGGCCTTCTGCAGCAAGGCCGAAAGGCCCTGCAGCGACTGGCTAAAGCCAGTGATGACTTGATTGAAGTAGGGATTGCTCATCGAAAATTCTCCAGGGATTAAGGCGCGACAGCTTAGCCTGGATCGCGCGCCGCCGTGTTAGCCATTTGTATCGCGTTCCCGCGCACCCTTGCTAAACTGGCGCACACCTCAAGCGAGATCACCCCTATGAACAAAACCCCTCTCTGCGACCTGCTCGGCATCGAATACCCGATCCTTTCGGTCGGCATGGGGATCAATATCGCGGGGCCGGAACTGGTGGCCGCGGTGTCCAATGCGGGCGCGTGTGGGGTGCTCGGCAGTGGCAGTCTGTCGGCACCGGCCATGCGCACGCAGATCCGCGCGCTGCGCGCGCTCACCGACAAACCCTTTGGCGTCAACCTCATCATGCCCATGATGCAGGAGGGTCAGGTGGAGGTTGCGCTGGAAGAACGGGTGCCCTTTGTGGTGTTCTTCTGGGGCGATCCGCGCGCCTACTTGCCGGATCTCAAACGCGCCGGAATCAAAGTGTTCATCCAGGTCGGCTCGGTGGAAGAGGGGCTTGAGGCCGGCGCGTGGGGGTTGGACGCGGTGATCGCGCAGGGGATTGAAGCGGGCGGACATGTGAAAAGTAAAACGTCGCTTTCGACTATCGTGCCCGCCCTGGCGGAAGCGCTTAAGCCGCTCCCAGTCATCGCCTCCGGCGGTATCGCGAACGGCCGCGGGATCGCGGCTGCCTTTAGTCTCGGCGCGCAGGGCGTGTCGCTCGGCACGCGTTTTCTCGCGACCCCCGAAGCGCGGGTGCTCCAGGCCTACAAGGATATGATCGTGAACGCGCGCGCTGAGGATACCGTCTACACGGGGCTGTTCGATGTGGGTTGGGAGGACGCCGCGCACCGCGTCCTCAGAAATCGTGAAGTCGATGAATGGGAAGCGGCGGGCAGCGCGGCGTCCGGGCAGCGACCGCACGAAGGCGAGGTCATCGGTCACTTTGAAATGGATGGCACCACACTCGACATCCCCAAATATTCGGTGCTGCCCCCGGTCCTTGGCTATCAAGGGGATCTGCAGCAGGCCGCGCTCTATGCGGGTGAATCCGTACGCTTGATTCACGACATTAAACCTGCCGCAGAAGTCGTCCGTGATTTGGTGCGCGAGACAGACGAGGTGCTGGCGAGCCTGCGCGGCTGAGGCGGTGGGCTTTTAGAAACCTGGTGAAAAGCGAACAGGATAAATAGTAAAGGGCGGAAAAGCGCAGCGCCCTCCGCCCTATGAATTTGTGTTTGGATTGTATTTCAACCCCAACCCCTTTAAGCGCAGCGCCTGCGTCGCCGCCTGATCAATCACCAACCCTTCGGGATCGAGTTCTGGATCGCCTGTGATCACCACGCCATAGCTATCCCGCGCGCCGTTAATGCTCACATAACCATCCCGCACATCGTGCAGGACGCGCGCCAGCTCACGCGTTTTCGGATCGCCCCAGCCCCCACCGCCGTTAGTGATGTAGCGGGACATGGCGCCCGCGCGGGTGTGCCACACCGGTTCGCGGGCGAAGAAAAAATAGGTGCCGTTGGGATCGAGCGCCTTGGTCGCAGGATTGAGCACGCCGGCGATGGGCGTGGTGTGCGCGTAAACCGTGTCATCCACCGGCACTAAGTGGCCCTGCGTCGCCACCACGTCATCTGCGGGATCGAAAAACCAGCACGCGCCCGCCTTGCCAGTGCCGCCGCCGTATACGCCGTTGCCGGTGCCCTGCTTCAGGCGCAGTGGACTGCTGTAATGCTCACCAGCGGTTTCCCAGTACGCATCCTTGAGAACCCCCGCGCCTCCCCGATGGAACCCAGGACCGCCCGAATCGATCACATATTCTTTGCGCATTAACAGCACTGGGGCATCTTGTTCCATGGCCTCGGTGGCGGGATCGAGGCCGTTCACCATATAGGTGACCGTATAGGAATCCCCGTCGTGATCCTGGTCTGCACCCCACGGGCCATGCGCGGCGCCCACGATGCCAATGTTCTGCCAGGGCGTGCCATCGGCGCGTACGCCGTGCGCGTTATGCACGGCGATACTGCCGTAGTCACCACCAAAGGCCTCTGCACCTAAGACCTTGCCGAGCTCGCGGAGAATCCCGGTGAGGAGTGCCTGGGTGACTTCCCAGTACAGCATGATGGCGCCGTGCGGTGGTTGCGCCGAGAGCACAGTGCCGGGGGGGAGCACGATATCGATTGGACGATAGGCACCGGAGCTGAAGGGGGTTTGGCGATCAAGCAGTAATTTGAACGCGGCGCCAACGGCGGTTTTAGTGTCCAGCGGACCGGCGTTGATGCAGGTTCGCGCCTGGCGCGAGGAGCCACTGAGATCGACTTCGAGACGACCTCCGTGTTTGTGGATTTTTGCGCGCACCATGATCGGTTCGTCGTCGCCGACGCCATCGGCATCGAGCGGTTCTTCGGTGTAGTACACGCCATCGGGCACGCGCTCGAGCGCTGCGACCATCGCCTCCGCCGACACATCACAGCAGTAACGCACCGTGCCGCGAAAGGCCGCTTCGCCGTAACGCGCGATGCTTTCGAGGAGCAGCTTTTCGCCCAGCTTGAGTTGCTCTGCCATGGTCATAAAGTCCGGCTGCAGGAAGCCGGCGAAACGCGTGTTGTCGAACACCAGGCTGAAGGTTGAGCGCACCGGCTTGTCATTTTGAAACAGCAGCATCGGACCGAGCACGAGCCCGTTCTCATAGACGTTAGCCTTAGTGCCGCTGAAACCGCCGGGGGTGACTCCCCCCATGTCGAGCTGGTGCGCGCGCGCATTAACGAAGGCGATAGGCTTGCCCTGGTAAAACACCGGGCGGATGAAGCAGGTGTCATTCACATGCGTGCCCACCCGATACGGATCGTTACACAGCAAGACATCGCCGGGTTTGAGATTTTCCACGCCGTATTCAAGCACGGTGTTGCGCACGGCATCTTCCATCGTGCCGAGGAACACCAGCAGCGAGCTGGACACTGCCGGCATCGGGAAATCCAGGTCAGGCGGGCCAGAGATCGTGATCGCGAAATCGTACCAGTCGCGGATGATGGGCGAGAACGCGCTGAACATGAGACCAGTGCTCATGTGCGCGACCGTGTAACGCAGGCGATTCGAGAGCACCATCGCGGTGAAACGATCACATTGATAGGTCTCGGTGAACTGCGCTTCAGTCCAGTCGCGCAGGCGCGCAGGGCGTGGCGTTTCGAGGTGGCCGGCACTCTTCGGTTGGCTGCTCATCGGAATGTCCTTAAACGTTGCGCTGGATGTTGATCTCGCCATAGCGGCCAACTCGGCCAGTTTGCTTCTGCGTGATGTAGGTCGTTGAGAGCGCTTCGCGCACAATTGCCGGTCCTTTAATCTCATCACCAGCACGCAGATCTTCGCGTTGATAAATCTGCGCCAGTTCCTCCGCGTCGGCGACAAAGCGCAGCACGCTGGTGCCGCTTGAGCGCAACGGCGCACCTTCGCGCGGGGGCAGGAGCGGGTAAGTGACTTTGTCGGTTTTGACCACGGCGCGCAGGCGGTAGGTCACCCCTTGTACCGGGATCGTGTCGAAGCGGTTGCCATTGCGGGCCGCGTAAGCGTCGTGAAAATTCGTGATCATCTGCGTGATGGACGCCGCCGTGATCGGGCCGGAAGGCACCGGCACGAAGGGCGTCTCCCAGGTTTGTCCGACCAATTGGCCATCGAAGGCCCGCAGGATTTCGACTTCCTGGTGCGCGCCAAGGCGCTGGCGCAACTTGACCTCCATCGCCGCGTACATCTGCGCAATTGCTGCCACACTGTCCGGCGTCAACACCTGGTAGGCGCTTTGGCTTAAGGAATAGGCCTGATCGGCGCTTAGCAGTCCGAGCGCGGAGAACAATCCGGGGTGCGGCGGCACGATCACGCTTTTTACGTGCACCAGATCGGCCAGCGCGGGCAGCACAAGCGGCCCGGCAGCGCCGAACGCCATCAGCGAATAGTCACGCGGATCGATCCCCTGCTTAATTGCGATATTGAAAATACCCTCGGCGATATTGTTGAGTCCGATGTCGTAGGCATAACGCACGCGGTGTTCGAACGACAGCGGCGTCTGTAAATTCTCAAAGGCCTTACGCGAC
>JANOVQ010000585.1:0-5217 GCA_031417495.1 Pseudomonadota bacterium
CCGTGTTTCTCAAAAACAAAGTGGAAGACCCCTTCCACACACGCCGCGAACAGCATCGCGTGACCTGCTTCTGCCGCGAAAGCGCTGAGATCGCGGAGCGATCCAGGATCGGTCGCGGCCAAGTAGACTCGCTCGCCATCCCGCATCGTCGCCAGCGCTTTCTTGGTCTTCAGCAACGGTAATGGACAATTAAGGCCAGTCGCCAGCACCTGCTGCGCGCACTCGCCACGCAACCTCGCGAGTTCATCCAGACTCATCGTTCCTTGAGCGCCAGTGATACGGAGTTGATGCAGTAGCGCAGTCCCGTCGGTTGTGGGCCATCCGGAAATAAATGGCCTAGATGCGCCTCGCATTGCGCGCAGACTACCTCGGTCCGCGTCATGCCGTGGCTGTGGTCTTCGCGATTGCGCACGTTGTCGGCGACGGCCGGCTGCCAGAAACTGGGCCAACCGCTGCCAGAAGCGTATTTCTGGGCTGAATCGAACAACTGCGCGCCACAACACTTGCAGAGGTATTCGCCTTCCTGCTTGCAATCGTTGTATGCCCCGGTAAATGGGCGTTCGGTCGCCTGTTCCCGACACACTGCATATTCCATAGGGTCGAGTTGCGCGCGCCACTCGTCTGGGGTTTTTACCACCTTGCTCATGTCATACCTCCGAACTTCTGTGGTCGAAATCAATGGCTGCGCCACCTGGCCGCAGCGCTTCTCTATCAGATCTATAAACTCCGTGACCCATGCTGCCGCTATCCCTGAAAGAGTCCAGCTATCCTGTTGAAATACTTGTGATGGACTGCTTGAACCGTATTATAGTCACACACCGGCCGTACGCCGTTCGGCACTGCCGTCGCCGGCTCTCCGGTGGCGCGGATAGAGGGAGACCACCGTGAGAGTAGCCTTGCTGGAAGACGATCAGGACCAAGCAAACTTGTTCCTGGAGTGGTTGAAAGGCGCCGGACACAGCTGCGAGCATTTCAAATCCGGCAAGCAATTCGTCCGGACCATCAAGCACGACAGCTTCGACGCGCTAATTTTGGATTGGATGGTCCCGGACATGGACGGCTATGAAGTCCTGGGCTGGGTGCGCCAGAATTTTGAATGGCCAATTCCGGTGCTCTTCGTGACCGCCAAAGATAAGGAAGACGACATCGTGCGCGCGCTCGAACAAGGCGCCGACGATTACATTGTAAAGCCCGCCAAACAGCGCGAACTGCTCGCCCGCATCACCGCGGTCGCGCGCCGCGTCGCCACCGTTGACGACTCTTTGAGCATCATCGATTTCGAGCCTTTCCAGATCGACCTCGCGAATCATGAAGTCAAGAAAAGCAGCCTGCGCATCGAAGTGACGCAGAAAGAGTACGAACTCATCGTGTTCCTGTTCAGAAATATCGGCAGAGTTTTGTCGCGCGCACATATTCTGGAAAGCGTGTGGGGCCGCAATCCCGACATCAACACCCGCACCGTGGATACCCATATCAGTCGCATCCGTACCAAGCTTACCCTGGCCGCTGAAATGGGCTGGAAACTCGCCTCGATTTACCAGCACGGTTATCGCCTGGAACGCCTGACCAATAATTGATGGCGTGGGAGCGGTAGTCCCCGGCCCAGCCGTGGGCTAGAATCGGCCGCCACTGCTTCGCAGGCGGTTCTCCCAGTTACGGACTAAGCCAGCATGAACACGCATTCGAACTATCACCGTCGGCAGAGTGTGGGCGTCAAGGTCGGCGCCATCACCATTGGCGGCGACCATCCTATCGTCGTCCAGTCCATGACCAACACCGACACGGCGGATGCGCTCAGCACGGCCAAACAGGTGCAGCAGCTTGCCGAGGCGGGTTCAGAACTGGTCAGAATTACCGTCGATACTGAAAAGGCCGCCGAGCAGGTGGGCCGAATTCGTGATCGGCTGGATGCCGTCGGCTGTCGGGTGCCACTGATCGGTGATTTTCATTACAACGGGCATCTGCTGCTCACGAAATACCCCTCCTGCGCGGATGCCCTGGCGAAGTACCGCATCAATCCGGGCAATGTCGGCTTTGGCCGCAAACGAGATGCGCAATTCTCCACCATGATTGAGGTCGCCGTCGCGCGTAAAAAGCCGATTCGAATCGGGGTTAACTGGGGCAGCCTAGATCCCGCTTTGGTGGCCCGCATGATGGACGAAAATGCACGTCTAGCGCAGCCCAAAAGCGCCGCAGAAGTCACCCGCGAAGCGTTGATCGAATCCGCCCTAATGAGCGCCGCGAAGGCGGAAGAACTTGGCCTGCCGCGCGATCAGATTGTGCTCTCCTGCAAGGTCAGCGGCGTGCAGGACTTAATCGCTGTGTATGGGGAGTTAGCCGCGCGCTGTAATTACGCACTGCATTTGGGACTGACCGAAGCCGGCATGGGCTCGAAGGGCATTGTGGCCTCCACGGCCGGCATGGGCATCCTGCTCCAACAAGGAATTGGCGACACCATCCGGGTCTCGCTCACCCCCGAACCCGGTGGTGATCGCAGCAAAGAAGTGATTGTCGCGCAGGAAATCCTGCAGACCATCGGGTTGCGCTCATTCACGCCGCTGGTCACCGCCTGCCCTGGCTGTGGTCGCACCACGAGTACGGTCTTTCAGGAGCTGGCGGAAGACATCCAAGCCTATGTGCGCAACCAGATGCCGATTTGGCGCGAACAGTATCCCGGAGTTGAGAGCATGACCTTGGCGGTGATGGGTTGCATCGTCAATGGACCAGGCGAAAGCAAGCACGCGAATATTGGTATCAGCCTGCCGGGGACGGGTGAGACCCCGGCGGCGCCGGTGTTCATCGATGGCGAAAAAGTCATGACCTTGCGCGGAGACACTATCGGCAGCGACTTCAAATCCATTCTCAATGATTACGTAAAGACTCACTACAGCGCACCGCGCGCCGTGCACGCAGTACCCTGAAGGCCTGGTGCAGACCGCCGACGCTGCCGCGAATGTGCTAGACGACGACGCGTCGCGCCACGCGGCTCACGCGTAGGCGTTCGTCGGACCCGCGATGCACCTTCATGTGTTAGGGATTTGCGGCACCTTCATGGCCGGTCTTGCATACCTGGCGCGTGAACTCGGCCACACCGTGTCTGGCTCAGACCTGAATATCTACCCACCGATGAGCGACTTTCTGGCCGCCGCGGAGATCGAGGTGCGCTTGGGCTGGGAGGTCTCTCATCTGACCCCGCGACCCGATCTGGTCATCGTCGGCAATGCGCTCAGCCGTGGCAATCCGCTCGTCGAAGAGATGCTTGATCGACGAATCCCCTATACCTCAGGGCCGGCCTGGCTGGCGGAACATGTCCTCCGGGGTCGACACGTACTTGCAGTTGCTGGCACCCACGGGAAAACCACGACCACCAGTCTGCTCGCCTGGATCCTCGAAGTCGGTGGGCGCGCGCCGGGATTTCTGATTGGCGGTATTCCCGAGAACTTCGCGCAACCTGCGCGCTTAGGGGACGGTCGCTATTTTGTGATCGAAGCCGACGAATACGACACGGCGTTTTTCGACAAGCGCGCGAAATTCGTCCACTACGGCCCAGCCACCGTAATCCTTAACAACCTTGAGTTCGATCATGCCGACATTTTCAAAGATCTCGCCGCAATCCAGACTCAATTTCACCATTTAATCCGCACGGTTCCGCGCACTGGAGTGGTGGTCTGGAATTGCGATGATCGCCAGCTCGACGCCATGCTAACGCAGGGGCTCTGGAGTCGACAGGTCACTTTCGGTGAGGCCGCGGAGGCCGACTGGAAATTAACCCGCAGTGCGAACGGCGAGCCCCCACCCTACGCAGTGACTGCGCCAAACTCGGCGGCAGTTTCGTTACACTCACCGCTGCCCGGACGCCACAATGCGCTGAATGTGCTCGCGGCGTTAACGGCAGCGGCGCAACTCGGGGTGCCAGTCACAGACTCGCTCGAGGCGTTAAAGACCTTTAAGAACGTCAAACGACGGCTGCAGATTTTGGGTACCGTCGCGGGAGTCACTCTGTATGACGATTTTGCGCATCATCCGACCGCAATCGCCGCGACTTTAGCCGCGCTGCGCGAAACTGTGGGTACCGCGCGCATCGTCGCCGTGCTCGAGTCACGCTCGAACACCATGCGCATGGGCGTCCATCAACATGCGCTCGCGCCCGCCCTCGCGGCCGCCGATGTTGTCCTCCTGTACGCGCCGCCGGATCTGGGGTGGAATGTGGGGGTGGTAACGGCGGCTTTGGAAGGTAAAGCGACCGCGTACCCGGCGCTTGAAGATCTCCTAAAGGCGGCAGCTCACGCAGCCATTCCCGGCGCGCATGTGCTGGTGATGAGTAACGGGGACTTCGGCGGCTTTCAGCGGCAACTACTCGCCAAACTTGCCCCGTGAGCGAGCAGCTCCCCACTTCCGTCGCCCTATTTCCACTACACACGGTGCTCTTTCCCGGCGGCCGCCTGCCGCTCCAGATTTTTGAAGCGCGCTACCTTGATTTAGTCCGTGATTGTTTGCGCAACAAGCGCGGCTTTGGCGTGGTGCCGATCAAGGAAGGTCGCGAAGCGGGCGGAACGGCCGTCCCCTTCCTGCTCGGGACCTATGTCGAAATCATTGACTGGAGCCAAGGCAGCAATGGCCTCCTTAACATCGTTACCCTCGGTAAACGCCGCTTTCACTTCGAGACCTACAGCGTTGGGCCAAATAAGCTGATGTCCGCACCGATTGAATGGCGTGAACCACCGGCGACGCTCGCGACTGACGAACAATATTTAGAGTTGAGAGTGTTACTTAACAAGTTGCTTGAACATCGCCAGTCAATTGACGGAGAAAACGCACCCGCTCCGCTCAGCAATACTGACATCGCTTATCGAATTGCGGAATATCTTCCGCTGAGTGCCATCCAAAAAGTCTCGCTTCTTGCGCTTGATGATGATCTCGCGCTGCTCTCATCCATCGATACTTTCATAAGTCAATTGCGCACCGCATAGTAAGCACAGCTTTAGTTGCCCCATTCGCCGCGATTACTGTCCCAAGCTGATTGAACCGATTCGCGACATGTGCGATTTTACGCACACGCTGGCGATGCACAGCATCAAAGAAGATGCGCAAAAAAATAATCCTTGGATTCCTTATCGCGCTGAGCGCGCGGGCCACAGTTGCTGCACCGTTCGAACGCACCCCAGACGAATACTGGTGGCTGTGCCCGGTCGATCGAAGTATACCTGTGCGTCCCGA
>JANOVQ010000586.1:0-3926 GCA_031417495.1 Pseudomonadota bacterium
AGGCGCTGGGCGAGCGCGAATTGAACGAGGCGAGTCAGCATGTCATTCCTCCGCCATGCCGCCAGCGCCTTGCCAGGCTGCTTTCAGGCTGATGACCCCGGTCGCCGCCAGCCGCTGTCCGATCTGCAACGGCCCCTTGACTGTCGCGCGCTGGCCCGCATTAGCCAGCACTTCAACTTTCGTCACCACGAAGCGATCGTCGATTCGCACAAACACATAGGCTTCATCGCCGTCGCGCGCGAGCGCCGAAAGCGGCACTTCCCAGGCGTCCGCTGTCACTACCGGCAGGGTGGCCTGCACGAACTCGCCTGGGTGCAGGTTCGCGGTGCCGCCGCGAAGCTGGGCACGCAACAGGACGCGCTGCGCGTCATCAGCCGTTGGACTGACGCTTCGCACTTTGGCTTCGATGTCCCCGGTGATTCTGAGCGTGGAGCCCGCGGGCCACTGGGACGCTTCGGCGGCCGGAACTTGAATGTCGATCCACAGCTCGCCCAACTGCGCGATGCGCAGCAGCGGATCGATCTCCGTTACCCGTTGCCCAGGCTTGGCCTCAAGCAGGATTACCGTCCCTGCGCTTTGCGCGGTCAGCGTGAGCTCGTGCTGTACCTTTCCGACCTCAATAAGCAGGTTCACCTCACGTTCGCTCAACCCGGCCAGCATCACGGCGGCTTTGGCTTGCGCCAGTTCCGCTCGACTGTTACTCGCGGCGATTTCTGCTTCCTGGACTCGGCGCTCGGCGATGATGCCCTCTTTGAAAAGTGCGCGTTCGCGCAAGGTGGTCTGCGCGGCAAGTCGCGCGTGATTGACGGCCAACACGACTGCAAGCTGCAACTGACCAAACTGCGGACTGTTGAGCACTACCAGCGGAGTCCCCACCACGACCACTTGGTTCTCTTCCACCAGCACCTGGCTCACGAGGCCCGCCACCGGCGCACTCACCACTCTTTGCTGGCGATGCGGCAGGACGACTTCGGCAGGAAAGCTAACGCCTGCGGAGGACTGCGCGTGGACTTCGATAAGCTCAATGCCGATCGCACGCAATTGCGCATCGGTGACCTGAATTTGGTTTGAGCGCTCGGCGGCGAGCGCCGAAGACATGGCCGAAAGAATCACCCACACAGGCACTACAATGCCGGGTTTCAATGCAAAAATTGACATGAAAATCCTCGTTCCCCAGGCCACAACGGTTCGCCAATGCCGTCTCACCTCAGGGGGTGGAACAGCGGCGAAGGATTCGTAGGGAGCACCGCCAGACGGCGGCGGGAACGATCAGAGACGAAGTTGAGCGAGCTTGACGAAGGCGAGTGCAGAATTGCGTGAGGGACCTACCGTGGGCGTCGCAAAAAGGGTCGAGCCCGAATGAAGCTGATCGATAGCAGGCGCTACTGCCAGTAACTCGCCGTTCGAGAATTTCGGAACTTTGAGGTCTTTGGCGAGAAATCTGTTGGTTGGTTTAGTCCGCTCCAGATTCAGGACATGGTCCGCATGGGAATGTCCGTGAATGGTGTCGCCTCGGTATTGCCTATCTTCGGCGTCAATGGCGTGCGGTTCGTGCGCGTCGCGGTGACCCACGTGATGGACGATAAGCTGAGCGTCTGCTGCAGTTTCAACCACAATTGAGCCGCGGCCGTGCTGGTTGACCAGGGTATTGAGCGACGCGGCATCGCTCATGCCGGTGGCTGTCCATAGATAGGCAACTAAGCAGAACCAAAGTGGGTGCTTATACTGAGATTTCATGGTGTTCCGACAGGACTGCTCACGAGCAAAGTGTGCAACAGACTGTAACGACCATATCCGTCTTGAGTCAAACCTTTACGCTGCGGACATCGATCATCGCCGACGTTGCTCTCTTCGATTTGGGATCAACCTGCTGGTAATGCAGGCGTAGGCGCATCGTTTTGGGTAGAGCAACCCTTGCGTGAATTTCAGCGAGGCCTCGAAGACTTTACGAAACGCGGCCAACACTTCCGAGTGCCCTTCCAGGTTCATGCGGGCGAGCCTCGGTCGGCTGGCGATCACCCCGAATTGTCAGAGACAGAGGTTTCCTCCGCCGACTGCAGCAACACCAATTCGAACTACGCGATTTTCATCTGTGCCCCGCGGGCAGCTGGCACGAGTGGTTTTTGCGCACGACATGGTAGATTGATCACTGACCAGTTTTGCATTGCCCATGATCACTCTCCGCACCTCTCCACCCGCCAAACGCACCGTAGGCGCCGCCTATCTCGGGGTTATCCTGATTTGGTCAACGACCCCACTCGCCACCAAATGGAGCGGCGAAGGTCCGGGCTTTCTGTTCGGTGCGGCGAGCCGCATGTGCATCGGTGTGTTGTGTGTGTTCGCCTTGCTGTGGTGGCGACAAGTGCCGTTGCCGCGCAACGCGCGCGCGTGGCAACACTATCTGGCGGGTGCCATCAGTGTGTATGGCGCGATGTGTCTCTCCTATTGGGCGGCCCAGCAACTGCCCTCCGGTTGGATTTCGGTGATCTATGGCTTGACGCCGCTGATTACTGCCGTGCTGTCCAGAGTGCTGCTCGGCGAGAATTCGCTCACACCGCACAAGCTGGTCGCGCTCGCGATTTGCGTAAGCGGCCTGTGGGTCATCTATGGCTCGGCGACACGCCTCGGCGGTCACGCGGTGCTGGGGATCTGCGCCTTGCTCGTGGGCGCCGTGCTGCATGCGCTGAGCGCGGTGTTGATCAAGCGCATCAATGCCAATATCCCGGCCTTGGCTTCAGTGGCTGGTACCTTGCTGTTCGCCTGGCCTGCCTATGTGCTGACCTGGTGGGCCTTCGATGGCGCATGGCCGCACGAGCTTCCGCTGAAAAGTGGGCTTTCAATCATCTACCTGGGTGTTATCGCAACGACCCTGGGCTTTTCCTGGTACTTCTATGTGCTGAAGCATCTCACCGCGACGCAGGTGGCGATGATGATGTTTATCACGCCCATCCTCGCGCTCGCCGCCGGCTTCTGGTTGAACCACGAACCGTTGACCCCGCGAATATTGAGCGGGGCGGCGCTGATCCTGGCCGGCATGGTGCTGCACGAAGCAGGGCGCTGGCGCGCCGTGGCTTGACAACCACCGCGCGCTCGTTTGGGATCGAGTGACTGTCTGACCGTTTTACTGCGCTACCATCAGATCCAAACTCAGGAGAATTTCCATGCGTGTCAATCCGCACTCCGCGATCCAGACCCATCATCTGCCCGGCCTTGAACATCAAACCCTGGCCGGCAGTAAAGATGGTATGCAGGCGTTCGAAATTTGGCGCCAAACCATTGCTGCACGCGCGGCGACCCCGGTGCATTGCCATGACTGCGAAGAGGTCATCGTAGTGCTGAAAGGCACCGCCGCCTGCCACTACGACGGCCAAACCGTGACGGTTAACGCAGATGAATCGCTGCTCATCCCGCGCAGTGTGGTGCATCAGATCTGTAATGCCGGCGACGATGAGCTCTGTATCATGGCCACTTTGGCGATGTCGCCCGTCGCCGTGAAATCTGCCGACGGCGCGCCGATGCCTTTGCCGTGGGGTTGAGCGGCACGCCATGAGCGAAATCAAAACTTCGTGGGTGCCGAGCGCGCCTAAACTCGCGTTCAGCGAGTGTGGGCAGGGCCCGGTGGTGGTGTTCCTGCACGGCATTGGCGGCAATCGCCGGAACTGGCTGGAACAGCTCCCGCATTGTGCGCGGCGTTTTCACGCAGTGGCGTTGGATGCGCGGGGTTATGGCGACAGCGACGACTACCCCGAAGCGTTGCGCTTCCCGGATTTCGCGGCCGATTTGCACCGCCTGCTCGACCATCTCGGAGTTGCGGCCGCGCACATTGTGGGACTCTCAATGGGCGGCAGAATCGCCCTCGATTTCTATGCCAGCGCGCCAGCGCGCGTGTTGAGTCTGTCCCGGGGAAGGTATCCACCAGGGACAGA
>JANOVQ010000587.1:0-9797 GCA_031417495.1 Pseudomonadota bacterium
CGCTCGATGAGACGAAATACGATGCCTCGCGCTGGATCATCGAGCCGTTCTTTCGCCTCTACGATTGCTGCCAGGAAAACGACGGTGCCGCTGCGGTGGTTGTGGTTTCCGCCGAGCGCGCGCGCGATCTGAAAAACACGCCGGCCTACATCCTGGCCTGTGCCCAGGGCTGTGACGAACGCAGTGCGGCGCCAGTGCACAACATGCCGAACTACCCCAGCAGTCATTTCGCGCAGCTGGCGCCGCGGCTCTATCAAATGGCGCAGCTGTCCGCGGCGGACATGGGCATCGTGCAAAGCTATGAAAACTTCACCGGCGGGGTGCTGATGAGCCTGGTGGAACACGGTCTGGTGAAGCCCGAGGAAGCGAACGAAGTTCTGGTGAAAGACAATTTACTCGCGCCTGGCGGTGGCATGCCGCTGAACACCAGCGGTGGCAATTTGGCAGAGTGCTACATGCATGGCCTCGAGCTCGTGCATGAGTCCGTGCGCCAGCTTCGCGGGGTGGCGATCAATCAAGTGAAGAATAATGCGGCGGCGATCATCATGGGCGGGCCGATGGTTACGCCGGTCAGTTCCCTCATTCTTGGCGCGGAGGCAACCTTGTGACTAGCACTTATCTACCAGTTGGGTTGCCCACGCCTGGCACAGGTCCCGATGGGTTGGCCGATCCGTACTGGCAGGGAACGCGCGCGGGCAAGCTGCGCATCCAGCAATGTGCGGGCTGTAGCGCCTGGCAATGGGGACCCGAATGGATCTGCCATCGCTGTCATTCTTTCGATGTGCAATGGGTCGACATCGCAGGCAACGGCCGGATCTACAGCTACGAGCGACCCCATCACCCCGTACATGCCGCGCTCAATGGGCACGGGCCGTATCTCGTTGTGCTGGTAGAGTTGCCCGCTTACGGCAAGGTACGGATGGTCGGCAATCTGTTGGGCGATCCGTTGCAGGAGGTCTTGATCGGTGCCTCCGTCGAAGCGGTGTACGAGCCACACGATGCCGCTGAGCCGCCGTATACGCTGGTGCAATGGCGGCTCGTTTCTGCGAGCTAGGACTATGCGTTTGGAGAACAAGGGGTCAGAGATCCCGGTCGCGGCGCTCCCGGTCAAGCCGAGCGGTGTCTATCGACTTTGCGCGATGGCGGCTATGCGCGGACTGAGATGGTTGGAGTAGTGGTCGAACAAATCACGCGACCCATGGATTGATAAGGCCAACACCGCATCGTTCAAAATCCACAGCGTTTCTCGAAACCACCTTGAGTCCGTGCACGAGTGCCGTGGCAGCGATTAGGCTATCGATCACCGGTAAGGATTGGCCCTTACGCTCAGACCGACCGTTCAGTATCCCCCAGTGTTCAGCGATGGATCGATCCACTGCTAGCACTCTTCCCTCAAAGCGCGTTCCGAGATCGTCATGAACCCATTTGTGTAGACGGATCTTGCGTCGCGCATCGGCAAGCTTAGCGATTCCTTTTTCCAGCTCGCCGATAGTTAAAACACTGAGAAACAAACTGAGTTCTTCTTGCGCCTCGATCCAAGTCACTACTCCCTTATCTGGCGCCGGTCGGATCAGTTCGGATACTACGGATGTATCCAGTAAGTAGCTCATAGATCTACTGGTCGCCCGCGATCCACGCTCCGCGTCAAATCGAGATCGATACCGACCAGCGGCGAGCGGCGAAAGAAGTCAGTGAGTGTGCCTTTGCGTTTTGCCAGCTTGCGAAACTGTTCGGCAGCAACTATCACGACTGCATCGGTACCGTGTACCGTGATCATTTGCGGTCCGTCTTCGCGCGCTTTGCGCACCACCTCGCTGAAGCGATTTTTCGCATCTTGCAATTGCCAACGATCACCCACGACGGTCCCCTTTCTCATTTTGGCTATTCTGGCTAGATTATAACCATGTAGCCATCGCACCGCGATGGCTACATGGCGAGTATTGGAAACGTAACCACTCTTTTTGCCGAAATCGAGCCTCATGTGCGATGAAATGCAAGGGGGCGAGGTGGACCGATGGCGGTTGACGGCGGCCGTTTACCCCAAATGTTGCGGGTCCCTCGCTCTGAGTATAAAGATGCCGGCGTGGATTTTTAATAACCACGCTGGAACCTTTTCTAAATTGCGGTGCATCCTGATTCAATCTGGATTGCATACTGCGTAGAGGCAATGAGCACGCTAAAGTCGAACTCAAGGCGCTGCTCGAACGACCGCCAGACGACAGTTCTGGAGAAGCGCTTTTCGGGAACTCGCGTTCCACGCACCACGCTACATGTCAAAAAGGGGACAGAGGGATTAAAAAGTAATCCCTCCTCCTCGCGAGCACAGCTTCGCTAACGCTTGCTCAATAAACGCCTCAGAATATTTCCTCTTCATGCTTGCCTCTCAATCTAATCGCTAGATTATTGAGGCGACAGATAGCTTGACCCAGGGGGCCACCGGGTGCAGAGGGTCGAATTAAGGAAGTGAACGAAGGGTCAGAAATCTCGAACGCGATTTTCGCTCCCCGATCTAGAACTACGCCTTTGAAGCCCGCAGCTTGCCGCTCTCGATCAACAGCACTGCCGCGACCACCATTGCGATGCCGAACAATTGCCGCGGCCCGAGATTCTGGCCGAGCAGTAAATAACCGAGCAGCACGCTGGTCACCGGCTCGATGTTCATGAACAGCGAGGCCTTAACCGGTCCGATCTCTGCCATGACCATGAACAAGGTGATGATGCCGAAGGAATAGGTCATGGTCGCGCCGATGAAGGCAGCCCAGGTTACTGGGGTCTGCGGAAAGCTGACGTCGCCATAGGTCAGCGCCACGACGATGAACACGCTGATGGCGGTGGCGAGCATGTGCAAGGTGATCGGCCGGGAATCGCCATTGCCACGCACTTTGGCGCTCAAAGTCAAAACGATAGTCACGCCCACCGCGCCAAACAGACATAGCCCAATGCCGAGACGGTGCAGCTGCGTGCCGAACACATCGAGCGCGAGCAAGATGCCCGTGAAGGCGATCATCAGCGAGAGCGCCGTGCGCGCGTTGAACGCCTGTCTCCCACTCAACCACTCGACGAGGCCAATCAGGATCGGGAAGGTATAGAAGGTCGCGACTACCAAGCCAACTGGCAGGTGCTTGACCGCAACCAGTACCCCGAACGAATAGCTGGCGAAGACCAACCCGAGCAGCAGCGCGTGACTGCGCTGGGGCATGGGCAGCTTGCGGGGCACGCCGCGCGCGACCAGCAGCAGATAGAGCAAGACGAAAGCAGTACAGGAACGTACCAGCAGGATCGCGAGCGGGGTGGCGCCACCGCGATAGGAGAACGCCGCCAGGCTGGTATTAGTCGCGAATGAAACCCCCACCAGCAAGGCCAGCGCCACACCCCGCCAGGGTGTGCCGGCGGGAGCGATGACCTGCGGGGCTTGCATGGGCCGGCAGAATATAGCGTCGGCGCACGTTGTGACAGTCTGCTTAATTCGCCAGCGACGCACGCTGTGCGAGCTTGGCCTTGAGCATGCTCGCCGCCTGGGTGTAGCCACCCCCTAGGCCATCCACGAAATGAATGTGCTCATTGCGACGATCGCGGACATAACAAGAGATCACGCTCGCCGCACAAACTTGAAGGCCGAACCGAATCTCGTCCTGATCTTCGCGGCGCTGCAGATATTCGACCAGCGCACGCCGTTGCGCGATGGTGCCGGACATGATGGTGTTGAGGCGCCCGTCGAGCATCAGCGTATCGGACCATTGCACCAGTTGCCTGAGGTACTGGGCGCCTTCTGGATTGAACCTGAAGTAGAGACCGCCGATTAAGGTGCGCAGCCAGTGTTCGAGCAGGTAACCGAAATCAAACCGGCCAAGCTTCGCGCGCATTTCAGTGTGGATCTTGCCGACGGTCGCCTTCAGCTGCAGTCGCGGCAACGAGACTGGGCTGCGGCTGGCTAAGGTCCCGTAAATCGCATCAATCCTGGCCAGCACATCTGCGAAGATTGCGGACTGCTGTCGGTCGTCATTGACGATGACGAGCAGACACACCACCTCCTGGGAATTTTCCGGCGGCCGAATGCGGTCCCAGCGGCATTCCATGCCGTCGAGATCGAGGACGGTGTTCGGCCGCGCCACCGCCGCCGCATAATCTTCGCGCTTGATGAGCTTTTCGACATGCTGCAAGCCGTCGCCGAGGGCGACTGGGATCACCAGTCCTTGATTGACTTCAACCTTGGCAATTCTTAAACGCGCGCCCTGCCCATAAACCTCCGCCAACGCCATGCGCCCGACGCGCAGATCGAGACCAAAGTTAACGCGGGTGTTCGCGCGGTGCACGAGCAGGGCCTGCTCGATACGGGCGGCGAGCGCAGGCGGGGCGAGCAAGGTTGCGCCGTCGCCGCCAAAGAAGAACGGCAGCGAAAGCCCTGCCTGGTGCGCGATGTTGAGCGCGGCAATGATACTGCCGGTGGCCACCAGGTTGACCACTTGGTGCTTGCCATCGCTGAGCGCCTGGGTCGATTTCCGCACGTCGGTGAGGATGACCTGCCAGTCGTCGGGCACGGCGACGAAGTGTGCTTCGTCGCCCATCAGCTGACTCACGGGCAGCGTGTGAGTGGGGAGATCCAAGTAGAAGCGGGTGGAGTCCAAGCGGGGCTTCAATCCACGCCGCGCGAGGTCTGAAGAAACTAAGGGGTTGCCGTAGCGGCGACCGCTGGTGGCGCTGCGCGACGGCTGGCCAGCCAACCTTGCACATAGGCGCCTGCCAACATGCCACCTACCGCATACAACAAACTCCAGTTGCCCGCACCGAGACCGGCAATGGCCGGTCCGGGACACACCCCAGAAATCCCCCAACCCACCCCGAACAGCGCGGCGCCGGCGAGAGTTTGGGTGTTCATGGCGGCGGTGTGGCGACCGAAAGTGGGTTCGAACAAAGGCCGCTGCAATAGACGAGGAGCGAGTTGATAACACACGGCAGTCACCGTTGCGGCGCCGCCCAGCACCATGAGGAGTCCGAAGTCCTGAAAGCGCAGAAAACTCAACACCACTTCAGGTTTGACCATGGTGGACAGTGCCAGGCCAAAACCAAAGACCATACCGCTGATGAGAATTGCGCCGAGTGACACTGGTTTCATTACACCCCTCCTAAGTAGGCGACGACGTGGGCGGTGAGCATGGCGGTCGTTAAAAACACGATCACTGCCAGCAACGAGGGGACTTGCAACGACGCCAAGCCGCAGATGCCGTGTCCCGAGGTGCAACCGTTGCTGAGCCGTGCCCCGAAACCTGCAATGAAACCGCCGATCAGCAACTGCCACCACGACACGGTGGTCTGCAAGGGCGTGCCGCCACCCAGCGTGAACATCCATAACGCTGCACCCAGCATCAAGCCCAGAGCCAGCATCAGTCGCCACTGACGCGAGCCGAGCAGTCGCGGTTCCTGGAAGAAGGTGAGGCGCGAGACAAAGGACCAGGTCGAACTGAACACGGTGCTCATGCCGGTGACCAAGCCGGTACTGAGATAGGCCAGGCTTACCGCGCTGCCGATCAGAATACCGCCCAATAGATAGTGGGCGATGCCGAGGGGAAACAGGGAATCAATCATTTTAAGCGCTCCGAATCCGTTCCCCGTTTTATATAACGCGGCGCGCGGGGTTTCTACTGTCTGAGATCAACTTTAGAACTTCAAAATTTTCTGCGCCACCCCGAATACACCGGTGTATTTCAGGCGCCCCTCGAACACCATCAATGAAATACAGTCGCCGCTGGCGGTCACCACTGGCCGGTGGGTCACGCCTTCATCGTTCTCGTCAATGTCGCCGACGCCATACACTTGCGCGTGGCTGCGGTAAGCCCCGTGCAGTACCAGGGTAAGTTCTGCACCCTCGTGGGTGTGCTCGGGTAGGGCCGTGCCTGGGTTGGCATTCAATAGCCAGATCCGCTCGCTTGCTTGATCCTGTAAGTGCGCGATGCGCAAGCCCGGCGTGCCGCTGCGCCAAGCGAGCTCGGCCCATTGGAAACCGAGCGACGCTGCGACGAAATTCTGCAGATTAAGGTCGCCTAAGTCACCCTGAGAAGCGGGCTGCCGAACGGCGCCGGCGCGAATCGCTGCCGGCGTCAGACGCGGGGTGAGCGGTGGAGTCTCGTGCACCAAACGCGCGCCCAAGGCATTCGCGAGCTGCAATTCCTCACGGCAGGGCGCGCAGCTGCGTAGATGACCGGCGATGGCAGTTTTAAAGCCGAGGCTCAAGGTGCCGGCGGCGTAATCGATCAGCCAGGCGAGATCAGGGTGATTTTGCTGTTCCATCGAGTGAGTCTCAGGCGCCGAGCGCAAGCAGCGCGCGCAGATGCGTAAAGCCAAGCCGGAGACGCGATTTAACGGTACCCACGGGTAACGCCAACTCGCGCGCAATCTCGCGGTGCGATTTTCCCTCGACATAAGCCATGAGCAGGACCTGCGCCTGGGCTGGCGCGAGATCATCCAGCAAGGCGGCAGTTTTCTCGCCGTCGGCCAGCATCGCGTGCGGATCGGCCACCGTTTGCGCGTCTTCATTTTCTACGAAGAAGCGTTCGAGCGCACCATGCTCGCGTTTCTGCGCACGCTTCAGGTCAATCATCGCGTGGCGCGCCATGGCAAAGATCCAAGTGCGTGCCGAGGCCAACGCGGGATCGAAGCGATCGGCGCGCGTCCACACATTGCACCAGATGTCCTGCAGCAGGTTTTCGCTATCCGTCGGCGTGCAAGCGCCCGTGTGCACGAGGTAGCCATAGATTTTTGGGCCGAGGGCATTAAATAGACTGTCGAACGCCGCGGCATCCTGCGCGTCGCGAATTCGGAGCAGCAGGGCGGTTTCGGCGTCTAAGCGCTCGGCATTCAGCGGAATCGTTCGCACGGGTTTCAAGGTCGCACTCTTGCCGCCGGGTGGCGGACGCCGCACGGACGGTAACACTTCTGTTTTGCTGGCGAACGCGCGCATGACTCTCAATACGCGCCGTCCGCGGGATTGGATCACTCGCCAGGGTTTAGTGACCCCCACCCGCTGTAAAGTTCAACGGCGCTGCGCTTACGCGTCTGTCAGGTCAGGCGGCCGCATTCACGGGCAATTTGCCGGCGTTTTGATGATCCGCGACGGTTGCCAGGATTCCCAGCGCAGTGACTTCGCCGACCACGATTAAAGCCGGCGCGGAGAGCGTCACTTGCCGCGCCAGGTCTGTCATAGTCCCGAGCCGGCCATGGAACACGCGTTGTGCATTCGTGCAACCATTCTCAATGAGGGCGATTGGCGTCGCTGGTGAGCGCCCGTGCTTAAGCAATTCGTGCTGGAGGGTGTGGATTTCCCCGACTCCCATGTAGAACACCACGGTTTGACCCGCACTTGTCAGAGTGGACCAGTCGGGGCTGTCTTCACCGCTCGCGCGCTGGGCCGTGACCAAGGTGACCTGCTGGGCGAGGCCGCGGTGGGTGAGTGGAATGCCGGCGGCGGCCGCACAGCCGATGGCGGCAGTGATCCCAGGAATAATTTCGTAGGGAATCTGCGCTGCCTGCAAGGCCAGGGCCTCCTCGCCACCGCGCCCGAAAATGAAGGGATCGCCGCCTTTCAGGCGCACTACATAACGATAACGGCCGGCAAGCGCGATGAGTCGTTCATTGATGGCAAGTTGGGCACTGCCCTCGCGGCCTTGGCGGCCGGCTACCTTGCCGGCATATTCGCGCGGCGTGGTCGGCGCTAACAGGGTCAGGATGGCGGGCGCTACCAGCCGGTCGTAGAGCACATAGTCGGCCCGTTCGAGCGCGCGCACCGCGCGCATTGTCAGCAGGTCGGGCGCGCCAGGCCCAGCCCCCACTAACGAGACCAAAGCCGGGCTATTCATCAGCGCTCACCAGGACGACTGGCCGCCAAGGCCTGCCCCGCTCGCGCAAATTCGGTGCCTGTCGTGATCGCCGGCACCACGGCCGTGCGTACCAAGAAGTCGCCGAAGCGCTCGCCGGACTGCCGGTGCTGCGCGTACTGCGCGAGTAACGGATCGAGGCTCGCCAGCACTTCGTCTTCCGAGGCGCTTTCGCGGAACGGCACATTGAGCCGGGTCCCATCGAAGGCTGCACCGAGATAGAGGTTGTAACGACCTGGGGCTTTGCCGACCAGCGCGATTTCGGCGAGATAGGGCCGCGCGCAGCCATTAGGGCAGCCGGTGATGCGCAAGGTGAGCGGACAATCGGCAATTCCGTGGAGGGCCTGTAAGGCTTCGAGACGCGCGACGAAGTGGCTGAGATAACGTTCGCTCTCCGCCATCGCGAGCCCACAGGTTGGAAAGCCGACGCAGGCCAGCGCGAGGCCGCGGGTCGGCGAAATCGTCTGTTCGTGCAAGCCGTGCGCGAGCAAAATTTCAGTGACGCGTGCGCGCTTGGAGCGGGCGACATGGGCGAGCACCACATTCTGATTCGGCGTGAGATGAAACACCGCTAACTCTTCGGCGGCAATTTCACGCAAGCCTGTTAGCGCCTGCTGCAGCGCCGTGTCCTGTACGCGACCGCTGTCTATGAATACGGTGTAATGCGCGCTTCCATCCGCCTCTTCCTGCCAGCCGTAGCGATCACCATTGTGCGTAAATTGATATGGACGCGCGGGTGCGAAGGGCTGCGCGCGGCGCGACTCCACCTCACTCTTGAAACGCGCGAGCCCGAGGGTGTCGATGGTGTACTTAAGGCGAGCATGCTTGCGATTGGTGCGATCACCAAAATCCCGTTGGGTGGTCAGCACCGCTTCGGCGACGGCGAGAACCTCCGTCAAGGTGCAGAAGCCGAGCACATCGGCCAAGCGTGGATAGGTTGCGAATTCGCCGTGGCTCATGCCGAGCCCGCCGCCGGCGGTGACATTGAAGCCTTGCAGTTCGCCACCTTCGATGATCGCGATGTAGCCCAAGTCCTGCGAGAAAATGTCGATGTCGTTGTCGGGGGGCACGGCGACGCCGATCTTGAACTTGCGTGGCAGATAGGTATCGCCATAGAGCGGCTCGCGCTCTTCGGCGGTGTTTACGAGAAGCTGCTCATCGAGCCAGATCTCGTGATAGGCACGGGTGCGCGGCAACAGCTGATCACTGAGCTGGCGGCACATCGCATTGATGGACAGTCGCACACTCGGCGGGAACGGCAGTACGGTAGCCATCACATTCCGGTTCACATCACCGCAGGCCGCCAAGGTATCGAGCAGGGTGCGGTTGATCGCCGCGATCGAAGGTTTCAGGTTGCGCTTGAGAATACCGTGAAATTGAAAAGTCTGGCGTGTGGTGAGGCGCAAGGTGTGGTTGGCGTAGGTGCGCGCGATCTCATCCATTGCCAGCCATTGCCTGGGCGTGCACACGCCCGCCGGGATGCGTGCGCGGATCATGAATTGATAAGCAGGCTCCAGGCGCTGGAGGCGACGCTCGGCACGCAGATCGCGATCATCCTGTTGGTAGATGCCGTGAAATTTGATCAGTTGCGTATCGTCTTCGGGCATCGCGCCGGTGAGTGGATCGCGCAGGCCCTCCGCGATACTGCCGCGCAGGTGGCGGCTGCGGGTCTTTATCCCTTCGACGACAGAAAGGGTTTCTTCGCTCATGGCTCAATACACGTCGCGGCGATAGCGGCCCGTGCGCTGCAGGTTTTGCAAGTACTCGCGGGCGCCATCGGCATCGGTCGCCGCGCCAAGTCGGATCGCTTCCAGTAAGGCGGCGTGTACATCTTTGGCCATCCGCTTGGCATCTCCACACACGTAAACCGCGGCGCCTTCTTCGAGCCAGGCGTAACATTCTCGGGCCTGCTCGACGATGCGGTGCTGC
>JANOVQ010000588.1:0-9664 GCA_031417495.1 Pseudomonadota bacterium
TCTATCTACCGCCACCCGCGTGCACTTTTTTATGGCGGTGGTTTACATCTGCTGTCCTGGTTCGTCGGCGTCTTCGAGGTCTGGTTGATGGCCTACTACATCAAACGGTCAATAGCCTTGGGCGACTCACTGATAATAGAATCCCTCGGCCAGGCGATCAGAAGCGCTGCGTTCTTTGTTCCGGCGGGAATAGGCGTGCAGGAAAGCGGCCTGTTACTGATCACCAGCCAGCTCGGTCTGGCGGCAGGTCTTGGATTGTCGCTTTCGCTGGTTAAGCGCGTGCGCGAAATCGCCCTGGGACTGCCAGCTCTGGCAGTCTTCTATGTAATCGAACGCCGAAGAAAGTTGCAGCGCGAACGAGTCGGGAAGCCTTTTCATGTCGAATGATATTCCTCACAACTCCTGGACTCATCGCCTGGCCCGCCACGCGATGCGACCACTCGCCGGCACGGCAATTACCCCGAGCAATGTGACCACGGCGCGTCTTCTCACGGGACTTGCCGCCTGTCTTGCCTTCGCTGTTGGCACTCGCGACGCGACAATTTGGGGCGGGGTGTTGTGGGTCTTTTCAGCGTTTCTCGATCGCGCCGACGGTGAACTTGCGCGTCTGACCGGCGAGACCTCGGCGGCCGGTCACCGCTATGACTACCTTTGCGATGTCATCATCAACGGCCTGGTATTCGTGGCGATCGGTATTGGTCAACGACATGCGCTGCCCGCTACGGCCGCCATTTCGATGGGTCTCCTCGCCGGCGCTTCCGTCAGTGCGGCTTCGATCCTATCCGAGGCTATCGAACGGCGTCTCGCCACCGGGGAAAAAGCTTACCAGGGGCGCGGCGGTTTTGATTTCGACGATATCCTGTACCTGTTTGGACCGCTTGCTTGGCTTGGGGCGTTGAAGGGGCTCTTGCTCGGCGCCGCCATTGGCGGTCCTGCATTCTGCCTGTGGACACTGTATCGCTATTTGAAGTCCCGCTAGGCCTGACGCAATGACGGGGCGCGGAATTAGGACCGTTGACCTTCCGCTTAGGTGAAAACGGACGCTCCAATTTGCAATTGTTCCACGAGGCGCAACACCCGCTTTAATTGGCGTCCGGTTAGACCCGGAAAACGTATTCACGGCCGGGGATTCGATCGACATCCGGTGGATAGGCGCGGTGCTTGTCGGCGTGATAATTTGCGAAATGGTCACCCGCAGAAGCACGGTTATAAGTCGCGAAGTACATCCGGCGCATCTGATCGGTCAGATTCGGCGCGGATGAATGCGGGGTATAACAATCGAAGAAGACTAAATCGCCGGGCTCGGTCGGATAGGGCGTGAAATGCATGCCCGCGAGATCTTCATCAGTCAACGGTTCCCATTTGCGGTACAGGCCCTGGCGTTGATGTCCGGCGGCCAATTCAAGGCAGCCATTGGCAAGCGTCGCGGAATCGATGCAAAGCATGACCGTCACGAAATAGTCGGCATAATCGCCCCACCCCGCCTGGGAATCCTGATGCGGCTTGAAGCCGTCGCCACCTGGCATCTTGAAATTAATCTTTTCTTTGAACAGGACTGCGGGCTCAGCGAGAAAGCTCTGTGCGGCGTGCCCGAGGTTTTCAGCGAGTGTGCGAAATCCGGCATGGAAATCCGAAAAATTCTCGACTCGGGCGATGAGCTTCCGTGCGCAGTCCAATTTGCTGGATTCGTGATAGATCCAGGGGCCGCCGGTTCGCTCAGGCCACGAAGCAAGGTCATCAGTCCACTGCGCAATCGCTTTTATCGCGTGCGGATCAATGCCCTGTCGGATGATCACGAACCCGTCACGTGCGAAGGACTGGACAGCGGCGTCCGTAATTTCGGGCAGGGGCAGTCTGGATAAATCGTTCATTTCTGTCAGTGTGCTCTTAAATCGTGATCTGACCACGCAGTTGTCCCGTGGCCGCTCATTATGAATCGCGGACGAAGGCTATGCCAAGAAGGCGCGAGGCACTAATCGACGCGTTCATCACAGAGGTAGACCGCTACTTGACCAATCTTGTGGGGCACTTTCCGAATACGCCGCGCGCCGCGTCCGCCTGGTTGCTCGCGGTCCTGCACGAATTTTCAACCACCGTAGACACGGCCCAGGACTGCTGCAAGATTTGGCTGATTTGGAAATACACGCGTCGACGATTCGACGTGGACTCGCTTTCTCGATTTCCAGGATGGAATCCTCGGCGCCAGCAATACATTGCCTGCGATGCAGTGGCTCATCGTAATTGCTCCGTAAGCGGTAGTGTCGCGGGGACGCAGCAGCTACTAAATCCCGTAACGTGCTTACAATGTGGCAATGCTGCATTATTTCACTTGTTTCGTCGCACCCCGAGGCTGCCGTGATATTCGATAAGCTCTCCGTAATCGCAGCCAAGGCATTGGCCGCCGGCAGAGAATGGGCCGTGAGCCCCCAGTTTTACTCGCAAATCGCAGCGGTTCTGAGCGCTTTGCTCATCGCGTGGCTCCTATCCTTGCTGATGCTGCGGCAACTCGCCGTACCGATCTCCCAATCATCGATGAAACCGTTAGCGGGACTGCAGAAAATACTGTTCCGATCGCGCGCGTTACTTTTCCCTTTGCTAGCGGTACTCCTGCTCGGGATTGCGGCCGAGGTTGTTTTTTCCGCGTTCGCACAGAATTGGATTATTCGGCTAGCACAAAGCCTGGCGGTGGTGTTCCTGCTGTACAGCACGGTCGAACGATTCGTGCAGAGTCAATGGATAGTAAGCCTATTCAAATGGGTCGGAATTCCAATTGCGACCCTGCATATCTTTGGCTGGCTCGATGACGTCACGCAATACATGGATGCGATCTCGCTGGAAGTGGGCAACATCCGGATTTCACTGTTAGCGCTCGCCCGCACAATCGTGTTCGGCAGCTTACTGTTCTGGCTCGGACGCATGTCCAATGCGGCGGGAAAGGAAGTCATTCGCAAGCAGCAAACGCTGGATGCCGGGACGCGCGAAGTGTTCGTGAAATTGTTCGAAATTGCCTTATATGTCGTCGTATTTTTGCTGTTGCTCCAAGTGATGGGAATCAACCTCACGGCGCTCGCGGTGTTTGGTGGGGCGTTGGGCGTCGGGCTCGGTTTCGGGTTGCAGCAAATCGCCGCCAACTTCATTTCGGGAATTATTATTCTCCTCGATCGCTCAATCTCCATTGGGGACTATATTGAATTCGACGACGGTCATGCCGGGAAAATGTGCGAACTGAACATGCGTTACGCCGTACTGGAGGCATTTGACGGCAAAGAAATCATGATCCCGAACGAAAAATTTATCACTTCCTCGTTCGTGAACTGGACGCACAAAAACGCCAAGCAGCGCTACTCCTTGAATTTCTCGGTGGCGTACAAAACGGATCTGGACTTGTTGTTCGAGGTGGTCCGCACCACCGTCGCGAACCATCCACAGGTGATCAGCGGTCCGGAAATTCCAATCGAAGAGCGACCTGATGCGGAAATCAGTGCGTTCGGCGATTCCGGTATAGAGATTCTGGTCGAATTTTGGATGGAAGGCATCGACGATGGCAAAAATCGAGTTCGCGCGGATCTGCTGTACGAAATTTGGAAAGCGCTGCGTGAACACGCAATTGAGATCCCTTTCCCACAGCGCGAGGTGCGTGTTGTAAATTCCGGCACGCGATCGTAAGTGGAATTCGGATTCGCCAGTCGAGGCGGCGGTTCAGGTCTTCGTCCGGGATGACGGAGCCTGATCTCGCTAGACGCTGCGGCGTTCCCGTACCGATTCATCGTTCGTCTGTAAATTTATCTCCCGCCACCCTCACAGGATCACGATCGAAGAAGCGACCGACTCGCTTAGGCGCTCAGAAGATTACTCGCGCGCGCCGAGTTCAGCCGGCTGCGGGTAACGGCCAAGCATCAACACCAGCAGGGCGCCAATGAGGAAAAAGCCTGCAGCCATCAGGAAACTTCTGTCGTAGCTGCCGGTGCGATCATAGAGATGGGCAAACAGCATCGGCGCGGTGCCACCGCACAGCGCGAGCGCACTGTAGAGCAGCGAGTAGATCTTTGAGTAGTGCAGGACACCGAAAAACCGCGCAGCTAAAAACGACATCAAATCGAGTTCGGCACCGGCTGCAAAGCCGATCAGGACAACTGCCAGTATGGTGGTCCAGAACGGTGGGTTGCCATAGATCATCAGGCATCCGACCACCGCCAGGCACAGCGCAAGCGCCGCCACCCCCGGCGCCCAGAAACGATCCACGAGATAGCCCACACCGATGCGGCCGATGATGATTGCAGCACCGAACGCGCTTTGTACCGTCGCCGCCTGCGCGGGTGCTACGCCGCGATCGGTCAATGACGCAAACAGGTTCGCGCCGATACCGGAGATGCCGAGATAGGCGGCGAACACCGAGCACAACAGGATCCAGAAGTGACGTCGCCGCAGTACCTGCGCGGGCAACAAGCCATAACTTGCGGCCGGCGTTGCCGATGATGCGCCGCTGGCCGGCTTGCGACTGTGAAACCCAAAGTAGACCAGCGGCCCCGCGAGCAGCACTGGCAAGAGCCCCAGGCCGATATATGCGCCGCGCCAGCCGAAGCGCTCGATTGCCCACACCACGTAGTGCGGCAGGAGGATCGCCGCGATGCCGGTCCCAGTCAGCGTGAGGCCGAGCGCAAGGCCGCGTTGCTTATTGAAGCTGAGCGCAATAGTGCGCGTCCATGTCACCGGAATAGTGCCAGCCCCGAGCAGTGCGATGGCGGCATAGGCACAGTAGAGCGTCCACAATTCTCCATTCATACGGCTCGCGGCGACGAAAGCGAGCGCGAGGCCAAGCAAGCCGGGCAAGGCCACCTTGCGCGGCCCGTAACGATCGCATAACCAACCGACCACCGGTGCAGTTAACGCGCCGAGCCCGGAACTCAGCAACATCGCACTTTGGAACTCCGCGCGACTCCAGCCGAAAGTCGCGGTCACCGGCCCCATCAACACCCCAATCGAATAGAACGGCAAGGTGATCGAACAGCAGGCGACGCCAGCGCATGCGCTCAGAATCAACCACCAGCCTTGGCGGATCTCGCCTCTCACCCGGGTCTGGTGTTTAGCCATCGATAATGATCCCGCGCGCCACCCAGTCCGCCACGACTTCTTCCGCATAGCCCAGCTCGCGAAGAATGGCGCGACTGTGTTCCCCCAGGCGGGGCGGCGGAGTGCGTAGCACAGGCCGTTCGCCATTGATGCGGAGCGGCGTCGCCACCGCTTTTAACGCGCGGCCGGCGCGATTTTGATATTTGAGGATCATGTCGGAAGCGGCCGTGTGCGGATGTTGGTCGAGTTCACCCAAGGTGTGCACCGGCGCGCAAGGAATGCTCTGCGCTTCGAGCAAGGTCAGCCATTCATCACGCGTGCGCTCACCCAGAATGGCGGCCACCGTGGCGACGGTCTCGGCACGGTGTTGCACACGCATAGCAGTGGTAACGAAACGGGGATCGGCGGCCAGTTCGGGGACGCCCACCACTGCGCAGAAACTCACCCACAGGGTATCGTTCGCGACGCCGAGAATGAACGGCTGGTCAAGCGTTTCAAACACCTGATAAGGACAGAGAGATTCGTGACCGGAGCCCGCGCGCAGCGGTTCAGTGCCGCGTTGCCAGAAGCTCTGCAGGAAATAGCCGAGAAAACCCACTGCTGTATCAAACAAGGAAGCATCGAGCCGCACACCCTGCCCGGTCTGCGCACGCTGTAACAACGCACCGAGAATGCCGATCACCGCGTGCAGGCCGGTACCCTGATCGACCGGCGAGAAGGGGCTGCGCACCGGCGCGCCATCCGGTTCGCCAGTGATCGACAACATGCCGGTGAACGCCTGCGCAATGACATCGAAGCCCTTGTGGCTCTGCAGCGGGCCACGGGTACCGTAGCCCGAGATGCTGCAGTAGATGAGCCGTGGATTCAGGGCGCGGAGTTGCGCCTCGCCGACACCTAAACGCGTGGCCACCCCCGGGCCGTAGCTTTCGATCACCACATCCGCGTCCGCCGCGAGACGCTGACAGATCGCAAGGCCGTCCGGCGTTTTCAGATCGAGCGCGAGGCTGCGCTTATTGCGATTGACGGTGAGAAAGACGGTGCCGTCGCTGCCTTCAAAGGGCGGCCATTTGCGCGTGTCGTCACCGCCCGGCGGTTCAACCTTGATGATCTCCGCGCCCAGGTCGGCGAGATACTGCGTACACAAAGGGCCCGCGAGTACCTTGGAGAAATCGAGTACGCGAATACCCGCGAGCGGGTTGAAGGGTACCGGGCTTGGGATCCCCATGGCAGTCTTTCTAAAGCGCAGTGGTCAGATAGAATCGTCGCTCAACCAACATCACGCGCTTGGTAGTTATCTTGCTGCTGAGCCCGCGCAAGTGTCACGCCTATGGCCGAGCAAGACAACCGCCAGACCTCTGCGCCCGCTTTCGGTGTGCGAGTGATCGAGTATGCAGGTATCGGCAGCGGGCTCGCCGCCGCCTATGCGGGCTGGTTGCTCGCGCGCATGGGCGCCGCGGTCACTCGGGTGGTTTCCCCCGCGATCCTGCAGGGGTCACCAGCGCCCGATCCCGATCCGTTGCAGCTCGCCGCTGAAGTGCTTGCCGATGGCAAGCGCGCGCTTGAAATGCCGCACACTCAGGCAGATTTCACTGTCATGCTGGAGGCCACTGACATTCTGCTGTGCGATGCGCCCGCGGCGCTTGCCGCCTATACCGGTCCGTTGGACGCACTCGTCACGCGGGTGCCCCGGCTCGTCATCGGCGTGGTCACGCCGTTCGGTCTCGACGGCCCTTATGCGCACTTTCCCGCCACCGCACTTGATGCGCAGGCATTGAGCGCGGTGGCCTGGTCGCTCGGCGAACCGGCGCGCGCGCCGCTGGCCTTGCCGCCCGGCGTCACCGAACATCAAGGCGGCGCGCTGCTCGCCGCAGGGTGCTTGTTAGCGCTCTGTGCGCGCGACGAGCGCGGCACCGGACGTCTCGTCGATATTTCACTCGCGGATGTACTCGCCAGTTATGTCGCCGGCAATTGCCGGCTCTACATCCATCACGGCCTGCCGTGGCAACGTAATGGCCGTCGGCCATCGGGATCCGGCGGCGCCTATCCCTATGTGATTTTGCCCTGCAAAGATGGCCAAGTCTGCGTGTGCGGCCGCACCCGCGAAGAATGGAACCGACTTGTGCAGGTGATGGGCAACCCAAGCTGGGCCTCGCAGCCGCGGTATCAGGATCTGCGCACCATGGGCAAGCAGTATCCGGAAGAGGTCGATGCGTTGCTGCTGCCCTGGCTCGCGCAACACACCATGGCCGAGCTCGAAGCGCTGGCGCTCCAACATAACTTGATCGTCTCGCCGGTGCGCGGCTTCGCCGAGGTGCTCGCAACCGAACACTTCACGGCGCGTGGTTTCCTGGCCACGGGTCGCGCGGCGGGCCGCGAGGTCCGCGTGCCGGAACTGCCGTTCAGGGTGACCGCAGCGCGCGACGAAACCGCTCCCAGTATTGCCGCCGGCCTGCTTGCCGGCCCCGCGCCCACCCAAGCACCGGGCACCAAGCGCGCGCCGCGCGCGCCACTCGCCGGTGTTCGTGTGCTCGATTTCGGTTGGGTGTGGTCCGCCCCGTGGGTTGGCACCATCCTCGCCGAGCTGGGCGCGCAGGTGATTAAAGTGGAACACGCTGCGCGACCCGATAACCTGCGGCTCTCCGGGCGGATCTTTCGCGACGGCAAACTCGTTGCCGGATCAAGCAAAGAAATGTCGCCGATGTATCACCAGATCAATCACGGCAAACTCGGCATTACGTTGAACGCCAAAGAGCCCCGTGCCCGTGCGTTGCTCGAACGCCTCGCGCGCACGAGCGATATCGTGATCGAGAACATGTCCGCCGGATCGATGGAGCGCCTGCAGCTCGGCTTTGAAGCATTGCGCGCGCTCAATCCGCGGCTGGTGATGCTCGCTATGTCCGCCGGCGGGCAGTTCGGCGAGTTGTCCACCCTGCGCGCCTATGCGCCGACGATTTCCTCTTTCGTCGGTCTGGAAGCCTTGATCGGCTACCCCGACGAGCTCCCGATTGGCGCGCTCAATTTCGGTCTGGCCGATCCGAATGCCTCGGTGCACGCGCTGGTGCCGCTGCTCGCCGCGCTGCGCCGTGCGCAGGCGACCGGCCAGGGTTGTTACATCGATTTGTCGCTGCTCGAAGCACTCGCCGGCACCCTGCGGCCCTATCTGCTCGCGGCGCAGATCAACACCCGGCAACCTGGACCGCTCGGCAATACGCATCCGGTTATGGCCCCCCATGGGATCTATCCGGCGCGCGAAGACGACGCCTGGTTGACGCTCGCGATCGCGGAGGACGCGCAATGGCTGGCCTTGTGCAAATTAGCGAGCGAGAAACCCTGGGCCGGGGACGCGCGCTACAGGCACGCCACCGGTCGTCGTCTTCACGCAACCGAACTCGATGCCGCACTTGCCGGTTGGACCAACACGTATCCGCGCGATGTCCTGGTCGCTCGGCTGCGTGGCGTCGGCATCGCATCATCGCCAGTGTTGTCGGTGGAGGAACAGTGGCGCGACCCGCACTTCGCCGCACGCGAGATCAAACACTGCGTCACGATTCCCGGCTACGGCGCGGAAGATCTGTTCTGCGCGCCGTGGCGCTTCTCGGATTTTGTGCCAAAGATAGAACGTTGCGGACCGACCACCGGGGAACATAACGATTATGTGTTCGGCGAACTGCTGGGCCTGCCGGCGGAGGAGATCGCGGAACTCAAAGCCAGTGGCGTGATCGCCTGAGCGCAATACAGAACGGACAACGCATGAATAATCCTGAGCCACCCAACGCGCACGACAATTCCCCGCAGACGCCCGCCTTGTGGGCAGGTGCCCTGGAAGAAGCACGCAGTTTGATCGGCATCGATCTACGGCGCACGGGACAGAGCTGGAATACCGAAGCGACACCCGACGCGGTCCGTCACTTCTGCTGGGGAATCGGTGATGAGAATCCGTTGTTCTGTGATCCTGCGTACGGCGCAGAAACGTCTTGGCGCACCGGTCTCGCGCCCGGGTGCTTCCTGTATACCGTCGATACCACCGTCGTCGCGCCGAAGCTGCGCGGCATTCAGTGGCTCTACGGTGGGACCGATTGGGAATGGTTCGAGCCACTGCGCCATCGCGATAGCTTCACGGTGCGCGCGCGGCTGCTCGACGCGGTAGAAAAGCGCGGCAGCAAGGCGCACGCCTTTATTATCCAGACCGGGGAAGTGCTGTACACGAATCAACACGGTCAACTCGTGTGCCGTGCGCTCGGTCACACCGCGCGCACGCCGCGTGCGAAAGCGAAGGATGGCTTGAACTACGCACCGCGCGCGACCCACCGCTACAGCACGGAAGAACTCGCCCACCTCGCACACGCGCTCGAGACAGAAGAACTGCGCGGCGCGGCGCCGCGCGACTGGGCAGCGCTCGAAGTGGGTAGCGCGCTGCAGCCAATGCTGAAAGGTCCGTTGAATATCACGGACATGATCTGCTGGTACGCGGGTGGCGGCCACAGTTATCAGGCGCATCGCCGCGCCCATCTGCAGCGCAAAAAACACCCGGCGGACGCGTTCATCAACCCCGACACCGGCGCGCAGGACAGTGCCGCACGCGGCCACACCGAGG
>JANOVQ010000589.1:0-2384 GCA_031417495.1 Pseudomonadota bacterium
GGCGTCGCGGTGTTCAGAAGTAACCCTCCTGCTTCTTTTTCTCCATGCTGGCGGCCTGGTCGTGATCGATCGCGCGCCCTTGGCGCTCTGAGGTGGTAGTCAACAGCATTTCCTGGATCACTTCTGGCAAGGTCGCTGCCGTACTCTCAATCGCCCCGGTGAGCGGGTAGCAGCCCAGGGTGCGGAAGCGAATGGAACGTGTCACCGGCACTTCACCCGGGTTGAGCGGGAAGCGCTCGTCATCCACCATCAGGAGCAGTCCGTCGCGCGCCACGGTTGGGCGCGGCGCCGAAAAATACAGCGGCACGATGGGAATTTTTTCGAGATGGATGTATTGCCAGATATCGAGCTCGGTCCAGTTCGAGATTGGGAACACGCGGATGCTTTCGCCTTTGGCCTTTTTCGCGTTATACAGCCGCCAGAGTTCGGGCCGCTGCTGCTTGGGATCCCAGCGATGATTGGCCGAGCGGAAGGAGAAGATGCGTTCTTTCGCACGGCTCTTTTCCTCATCCCGCCGCGCGCCACCGAAGGCTGTATCGAAACCGTAAAGGTCCAGCGCCTGTTTCAGCCCCTCGGTCTTCCACATGTCGGTGTGCAACGGACCGTGATCGAAAGGATTGATGCCACGCGCCTTGGCCTCGGGATTCTGATAGACCAGCAGTTCCATGCCGGATTCGCGCGCCATGCGGTCGCGCAGTTCGTACATCGCGCGGAATTTCCACGTGGTATCGATGTGCAGCAACGGAAAGGGCGGCGCCGACGGAAAGAAAGCCTTGCGTGCGAGATGCAGCATGACGGCTGAATCTTTGCCGATCGAATAGAGCATCACCGGCCGCGCCACTTCGGAGACCACTTCGCGCAGGATGTGAAGACTCTCGGCTTCGAGTCGTTGTAAATGAGTGAGCACTGTCATGGAATTCTCGGCGCTGCTGGCCGCGCGTTCATTGCATTGATCTGAAGGGCAACGAGTTTACGTGATTGCGCGCGGGTTTTCGCGCTAGGTTATCCGGTGTTTGAAGGATGTCGGACGTTAGTCACGTTTCCTTGAGGGCGCACAGATTTCGTGCATTCCGGCGATTCGTGGAGAATGTTTGCAGTCGTGGCGTGTTCACGCCAGCGGACTGCAGTGGGTTCGCCGTGGATGCCAACCAGTCGTGACAGTGCGGCCGTGAACTCGCGCGGTGGTCCACTCGTGTAGAACGTCGCGCGACCCGCTCGCGTACGCCCGGTCTGCAGGCCCTGTTCGCGCAAACGCGTGCCGACATACCGTGCCACGGCCGGCGCCGGATCGACAATCTGACAGGCAGAGCCCACGATTTCGCGGATTGCCGCGCTCACCAGGGGATAGTGGGTGCATGCGAGCACGAGAACATCCGCGTCGGCGGCCATGATCGGCGCGAGGTACCCGCGCAGTAGCTGCCGGGTGGCTTCATCGTCGAGGTATCCCGCTTCGATGCGTTCAGCGAGGCCTGCGCAGACCTGGGTGATGAGCCGAATCCCCGTCGCATGACGGCGGGCAGTCTCCTGGAACATGCGACCTTCAAAGGTGGCCGGCGTCGCCAGCACGCCCACCACCCCGCGCTGCGTAAGCGCTACCGCCGGCTTAATCGCCGGCTCCATGCCCACCGTAATCACTTCGGGAAAGCCTGCGCGCAGTTCCTTCAATGCGGCGGCCGACGCCGTGTTGCAGGCTACGACAATCGCCTTGCAGCCGCGCGCCAGCAGAAACCGGGTGATCGCTTCACTATAACGCGCCACTTCCTCGCGCGGGCGCGGGCCATACGGCACATGCGCCTGATCCGCGAAATAGATCGTGTCCTCAGTCGGCAGCTCGCGCACGATTTCGCGCCACACGGACAAACCGCCGACGCCGGAATCAAAAATGCCGAGGGGACCTTCGGGATGCATGGTCACGCGCGATAAAGAATGGCGTGATTCTAAGTTGTTACGCGCTAAAAGGGAGGAGCGTCATTCAACGCGACTCTTAGCGCGGGCTGTCACTGAGGATCCTGAAAAGAGGACGGAGGGATTATCTTCTGCCCCGGTGGGCTCCCTTGCCTTAGACGTCAACTAGGGATTCCATTGGCTGCATTTCCATCAATAGGGTTTCCGGCGCGATATCTTGCTCGTTAGGCCAGGTGATCGCCCCAAATACAATACTGACCTGATCGAAATAGCGTGCGTTCTTCAGTTCTTGAAACACCCCGTGATCCAGATAGCGTTTCATATCGAATATGCCCTTGCGACCATCTTCAATCTCAACATAAAGACGCAAGTCGGACAGAGGTTTTACAAATTTTACGTCCCAGTACATGGTGCCCTCACAACGGATCGATTTTATATGGCTTCTCGCCGCTGGCCGCGAGTTCCCAGTCCGCCACTAA
>JANOVQ010000590.1:0-2955 GCA_031417495.1 Pseudomonadota bacterium
CGATATTTTCGCGCGTGGGAAGGCGGCGGCTGTGATCCCTGAGAAGAGGTTTGAGTTGAAGGCCACCACTGGTGCCGTGTATGGCGCGCCCGCGCCACGGCCCACCAACTCGGTGCTATCGAACGCGAAAATACAGAGCGAGTTCGGGATCTATCTGCCGGATTGGCGGGCCAGTTTTGAGCAGATGTTCAACGAACATCCGGCGAGTCTCGCCAGCTGAATGTTGGAGCATTATTCTCGCCAGAACGGGGTATGATTCGGCGCTAAATCTATCCTCAGGCGCGAACCACGCATGAAGAAATGTAAGCGATGTCTATTGCCAGCGGCGGTGCCCGGTTCGGACATCGATGCCCAGGGTGTGTGCAGGCTGTGTCGAGAGTACTCCCCGAAATCTGCGTCAGTCGAAGAAACCGAGCGTGCCCGCCGCGAGGCCGATTTGCTCGCCGCGCTCGAAGAGAGCCGTGGTGTCGGCCAGTACGATTGTCTGGTCCCGTTTAGCGGCGGTAAGGACAGTGCCTGGCTGCTCTACAAGCTGGTGGTCGAACATCGAATGCGGGTGTTGGCGTTCACCGTGGACGTCAATATTCCCGACGTCGCCTGGAAGAACATTCGCAAGACCATTTCCAGGCTCGGCTGCGATCTGCTGACCTACACCCCGCCCAGCGAGTTCTATCGCAAACTGTTCCGCTATCTGCTGTGTAATCAAGAAGCCCGTGGCGCGGTGTATACCGTGTCCTATGTTTACGCGCCGCTGTTCGAGGGGGATGCCATCAAAGTGGCGCTGGAGAAGAATATCCCGCTGATTCTCGCCGGCTACTCACCAGGCCAACCCGAACCTGAACGCATGCTGTATGAATTCTCGCGCAAGCTGATCGAGCGTACCGACTGGACGCCGCCGGGATTGCGCGAAAGCGGGCAGTTCACCGGCACTGAACTCGGTCGGTTTTTTAATCCGCAGGATTACCCTGCCGGCACGCAATTCCCACGCTACCTCGCGCCCTTTCACGCCTGGCCGTACAACCAGGATGAGGTAATGCGCCTGGTGGTTGAGCAGGGTCTTATTCAGAGCACCCGCAATGCGAGCCCGGTGTTCAGTAACTATCCCATCAATTGGTTGATGATGTATTCGGATTTGCGGAACTTCGGCTATAACCCCTACGCGCCGGAATTTGCGACCCTGATTCGTGAAGGCAAAGCCAAACTGTCGGAATGGCGGCTCATGGCGCCGATCGTGGATTTCATGATCGAGAAGCGCGTATTTCTGGGCAGGCACGCGACAGAACATCTGAAGTGGCTGGAGATGGCACCCGCGGATCTCCAGATTAAGTTGCCACAGGGGGCTTATGATCCGGTGTTTTGAGCATGTTATGGCGCATGGGCGTGAAATACGCCCGTGGAAAAATCGCACGTAGCGCCATGTTTTGGAAACGGAACTCACGGTGACTTCGCCGACCCTGTTGACGGATTACTATCTTAAGCGTGCTCGCGAGAGCCCTGCGGCAATTGCCTTTTTCTCGTTGCACGGGCAGGAGTGGCGGCCAACCACGTGGGGGGATTTCGTTGCCGAGGCGCGTGAACTTGCCAACGCACTGGCGGCACTCGGTCTCAAGGCGGGCGAGCGCCTCGGCATCATGGCACCCACTGGTCTCGCCTGGGAACTTCTTCAGTTGGCTGGTCTGCTGAATGGCGCGGCGGTCATCGGCCTGGACGCGCATGATCAACCGGATCGCCTGTGTGAGATTGCGAATACGGGCGCGCTGGCAGGGCTCGTCATCGGCGAGGCGGGCAATCTACAGCGGATCGATTGTGCGCAAGTGCCAACGCTCCGCTTCGTGGTCTCGCTCAAGGAAGAGGCGACGCCTGCAGGGTTGAATTGCGCTTGGTCAACGCTGGCCTCAATGAAAGCGGCGGCCGCAGCAACGCCAACACTCGTTGGGCCCACCCCGGAATCGTTGGCGACGATCATATTTACCTCTGGCAGTACTGGCGCGCCGAAGGGCATCGGCTACTCGCACGCCCAGGTTTGTCTGGCCGTCGCGAGCATTCTGGAAGCCTTCCCGGAAATCACCGGGAGTGACCGCTTGGTCTGCTGGTTGCCGCTCTCGAATCTGTTCCAACGCATGCTGAATTTCTGCGCGGCCGGGCGTGGCGCGCAATCCTATTTTGTGTCCGACCCGCGCACGATTGTGACGCACCTGCCGAGCATCCGCCCGCATGTGTTCATCGCTGTCCCGCGTTTTTTCGAGAAGCTTAACGAAGGGATTGAACAACGCCTGATGCAGCAGTCCCCGCTCGCCCGAGGTCTGGTGCGGTGGGCTTTGGCGATCGGCGGCAGGGCCGCCGAGGCCACGCGGTCTGGCGCGCCAATTGGCACAAGGTTGAAATTCCAGGCGGCGCTTGCAGATCGGCTCGTGCTGCGCAAAGTGCGCGACGTGATGGGGGGCGAAGTGCGTTTCATGGTTAGTGGATCGGCCCCATTCCCGCGCTGGCTGCTGGAGAAATTCCATGCCATGGGCTTGCTGGTGCTGGAAGCCTATGGCTTGAGCGAAAACGTGGTCCCGATCGCGATCAATCGTCTCAGTGCCTATCAATTTGGATCCGTCGGCCAGGTACTCAGCGGAAACACCGTGAAGATTGCAGAAGATGGCGAAGTGCTCGTGAAAGGACGCGGGGTGTTCGCCGGGTATCTCGCGAATGCCGAGCCTGCCGCGATCGACGACGAGGGTTTTCTCGCGACCGGCGATCTCGGCGTTATTGATGGAAAAGGATTTCTCGCGCTGGTTGGTCGCAAGTCTGAAATTTTCAAGACTTCCACTGGACGCAAAATCGCGCCAATCGGAATCGAGGCAAAATTAAAGCGCATTGAAGGGATCGATCACGTGGTACTGGTGGGTGCCGGCCGCAAAACGACGGCGGCGCTGGTCACGTTAGTACCGAATCCGAGCGGCATTTTGC
>JANOVQ010000591.1:0-6852 GCA_031417495.1 Pseudomonadota bacterium
TCTCGGTGTAGGCATAACCCATTGGCCTGGCTACGCACACGCGTCTTCCTTTACGTAATCGAGTGTCTCGGCGACACGACCAATACTGCCGGCACCTAACAGCATCACGAGATCTCCGTCGTGCACCAAGCTGCCAAGCACTTCCTGTAAGGCCCCTGGGTCGGCGACAAAAATCGGGTCGACAGTACCGCGCGCGCGAATCGCCCGACAGAGCGCGCGCGAATCGGCGCCGGGGATCGGCTTTTCGCCTGCCGCATAAACCTCAAGCACGAGCAGCACATCGCACTGCGCGAGCACCGTCACAAAGTCATCAAACAAATCCCGTGTCCTTGAATACCGATGAGGCTGGAAGGCAACCACCAGTCGTCGCTGCGGCCAGCCTTCACGCGCGGTCCTAATCATCGCCGCAAGTTCGCTCGGATGATGGCCGTAATCATCGATCACGAGGGCCTTCGCTTCACGCAGACGCGCGACGCCTTTAATCTGACAGCGTCGATTCACCCCTTCGAATGCGTGGAGTGCACGCACCACCGCCTCATCTGCAATGCCTAATTCGGCAGCGACGGCAATTGCGGCCAGCGCGTTCAAGGCATTATGCCGTCCCGGCATATTCAGGGTGACTTGCAAGTCAGGGTTGTGTGCACCACGCGCAACCTTAAAGCGCGAACAGCGGCCGTCGATTTCGATATCGAAGCCGCGAAAATCAGCAGTTGGCGCAATGCCGTAGGTGACCACCCGCGTATGCAAATCTTCGGCCAGAGACATCGCTGCGGGATCATCGGCGCACAGGATCGCGACCCCATAAAATGGGAGTCGCTTAAAAAAATCACGAAAGCTGCCGCGTAACTTCTCGAAATCCTGATCGTAAGTTTGCATGTGATCCGCGTCGATATTAGTCAGGATCGCGAGCAACGGATTCAACAGCAGAAACGACGCGTCACTTTCGTCCGCCTCGGCGACGAGATAGTGTCCAGCGCCCAGCCTGGCGTGCGAACCTGCGCTATGCAGACGCCCACCGATCACAAAGGTCGGATCCAGACCGCCTTCGCCGAGCACGCTTGCCACCAAGCTCGTAGTGGTAGTTTTGCCATGGGTTCCCGCGACGGCGATACCCCGCCTGAAACGCATCAGTTCCGCCAGCATTTCGGCTCGCGGCACAATCGGAATACGCTGTGCGCGCGCAGTCTCCAGTTCGGGGTTGTCGCTCGCCACGGCGCTTGAGTAGACCACCACATCCGCACCTGCCACATGCGCGGCGCGATGGCCAATTTCGATCCGCACTCCCATCTCCATCAGCTGATCCGTCATCTGATTTCGTGCCAAATCGGAGCCCGCAATTTCATAGCCAAGATTATGAAAAACTTCGGCAAGACCACTCATGCCCGCGCCACCGATTCCCACAAAATGGATGCGTCGGACATTATGCATGGGGAGTTGATCGAGCTTAATCATTGAGCAGCGCCATACAACATTGGGCAACCGCCGTCGTCGCCGCCGGATAAGCCGCGGCGCGGGCGCAGTGTGCCATTTCCAGCATCCGTGATTTATCGCGAGTAAGTTTGCGCAGCGCCTCACTAAGCGAAGCCGGTGAGAAATCCTCCTCTCGGATTGTGAGCGCCGCGCCTCTATTCCTTAGATACGCCGCATTAACGGTTTGATGGTCATCCACTGCAAAAGGAAACGGCACCAGAATCGAGGGCACTCCGACGGCGGACAATTCAGCCAGGGTTAGGGCACCTGCGCGGCAGATCACGATATCCGCCCACGCATAGGCGGCTGCCATGTCCGCAATAAACATCTCGGTGGTAGCCGTCAATTGAAGCTGCCGATAAGCCTCTGCAGTGGCAGCGAGATCTCGCTCACCGGTTTGATGCCACACCTCAAGCGTGCCCTGCACTCGCAGCTGGGCAAGACCTGCGGGCACCACGCGGTTCAGCGTGTGCGCACCCAGGCTTCCGCCCAGGATCAAAATCCGCAGCACGTTGGCTGGATGCGATCTCAGTTCCGGCCCAGGAACTTCAAGAATCGCCGCGCGCACCGGATTGCCCGTGATGGTGGTCTTGCAATTTACCGGGAAGGTGTCCGGATACGCTGCCAACACGCGCGTGGCAATAAAGCTTAAGGCTCGATTGGTAAGACCTGGCACAGCATTTTGCTCGTGGATCACTAAGGGCTTGCGACACATCCAGGCGGCGATTCCACCGGGTCCGCTCACAAAGCCGCCCATGCCCAGGACCACACCTGGTTTAATCCGCAAGATCGCAATAATCGCGGCAGCGGTCGCCTTCATGATCGCGAAGGGGGCCAGCAACCACCGGAGAAGGCCTTTGCCGCGCACGCCGCCGATCGCAATCTTGATCAAATCGATGTGATGCTTCGGCACGAGGTGGCTTTCCATGCCCTGCGTAGATCCCAGCCAATAAGGCGTCACCTGATGCTGTCTAAGATAATCGGCGACCGCCAGTGCCGGGAAGATGTGCCCCCCAGTCCCGCCCGCGACAATCAACACGCGTCGCGCATTCATGGCGGCAGCGGCACCGGGGTCGCGACCGACCTACGGGGGGTGCGCGCCTCGAAGGAGACGCGTAGTACCAGTGCAATCGCCACGCACAGCATCACCATGCTATTGCTGCCATAGCTGATCATGGGCAAGGTGAGCCCCTTCGTGGGTAGGATCCCCAAGTTCACGCCGATATTCACAAACGCTTCGATCGCGATCAACAATCCGATGCCATAGGCCAAGTAGGCAGCGAACGGTTGATTGTTGTCTTCGGCTTGGCCACCGATGTAGAGAATTCTCGCCATTAAGACAAAGAACAATCCAATCACCACACACGCACCGATCAGCCCGAGCTCCTCGCCAATCACCGCAAAAATAAAATCGGTGTGGACTTCCGGAAGGTAAAAAAGCTTTTGCACGCTATTGCCGAGACCAACGCCAAACCATTCGCCACGCCCAAAGGCTATCAGCGCCTGCGTGAGCTGGAAGCCCGTATTGTACGGATCCGACCACGGGTCGCGGAACGCCAATAGGCGCTGCATCCGATAGGGCGCGAGCACCGCAATTGCGGCTAGTGCAGACACCGCCACGAAGCCCCACGCCGCAAAGCGCACCACCGGGACTCCACCTAGAAAAAGCATCCCCAGCACCGTCGTAAGAATGACCACTGCAGCACCAAAATCGGGTTCGACCAATAAAAAGCCGGCCACGATGGTGACCACTCCGATTGGTTTGATGAAGCCCATCAGCGCAGTCCTCACCTGCTTCTGGTGCCGGACCAGAAAACCTGCCATGTACACAATCACCGCCAATTTAGTCGGCTCAGAAGCTTGCAGAGTCAGTGGCCCAACAGTTATCCAGCGCATGCTACCGTTCACTTCACGGCCGAGGCCCGGCACCAACACCGCCGCGAGAAGGCCGATCGCGATCAGAAGGAAAGTGGTGCTCGCTCGTTCGAAGGCGGCGAGTGGCGCTTGCAGCACAATGACACCGAAAAAAGCGCCAAGGCCTAATGCCGCGAGTTGTCGCCACAGGAAATGAAATTCACTGCCACCGTTGCGCGCCGCGATGGCGATCGATGCCGAGGCCACCATGATCAGGCCGAGCCCGATGATCGACGCCACAATGGCGATCATCCACGGGTCATATCGATAGGAGTCCGCGAAGCGCACTCGTTTCACCGGTGCATTGGGCACAGCTTGATTCATCGCTGAATTAGCTCGCGAACGGCTGCTTCAAACGCGCGACCACGTGCCGCGTAGTCTTGGAACATATCGAAACTTGCGCACGCCGGCGACAACAGCACTGCCTCTCCTGGATGGACACGGGCATTGGCCTGGATCACCGCATGCTGCATCGAATTCACGTGACTGACGTGTACGAGGTCGCCAATCGCTGCTTCGATTGTTAGCGCATCCTCGCCGAGTAAAATGACGGAATGCACACGTGCTTGGAGAGCGGTGCGCAGGGCCTTGAAATCTGCGCCCTTGCCTTGGCCACCTGCGATGAGCACCCCAGTTCGATCATTGAAGATGCCGGCAATTGCGGCCGCCGACGCGCCTACATTCGTCCCTTTTGAGTCATTGAACCAGCTGACTCCCGCATGCGCTGCCACTAACTGGCAGCGGTGCTCGAGCCCACTAAATTCGCGCAGTACCGCGAGCTGAATAGCACGGGGAATCCCTAAGCAGTCCGTAATCGCAAGGGCTGCAAGTGCATTGAATTCGTTATGTGCGCCCTTGATTTTTAGCGCCGCACTAGGCAACAAATTTTGGCCGCGATGTGCGAGATGGCGCTGTCCGTCGTGCCACGTGATCGAATAGCAATCTGGACGGTCGCTCTGCAACGACACCCAGTGCACCGGCACATTTGCAGGAGCCCAGCCCACCACCAAAGGATCATCCGCGTTCAGCACCACCGCGCGCGCGTGCTGCAAAATGCGCGACTTCGCCGCCGCGTAATTAGCGAGGGTACCGTGGCGATCAAGATGATCCGAGGAAATATTCAGGAGGCAGGCAACCTGTGCGGCCAAGCTGACAGTGACTTCGAGTTGAAAGCTCGAAAGCTCAAGCACGAAGTAGTCGGGAATTGGTGGCGCCAACAGATCAAGCGCAGGAGTTCCTAGATTGGCTCCCGCTTTCACCGACTGCTGTGCGCCCGCGATGATCTGCGCGACCAGGGTAGTGACTGTGCTCTTCCCGTTCGATCCTGTAATTGCGACATACGGGGCCGGCGCCACCCGCGCAAACAATTCGATGTCGCCGACAATCGACAGGCCAAGGTCACGCGCCGCACGCACCAGGGGATGTTCGAGCGCGATACCGGGACTCAACACGAGGGCATCGACGTGGCTGAGAACACTCTCGTCAAGCGCTCCAAGGTGACAGGTAATCTCCGGCAACAGTTGCTTTAGCGTCGCCAACTCTGGAGGCGCTTCACGCGTATCGACCACGGTGACCGTGTGCCCTTGCGCACGCAGGAAGCGCGCGCAGGACAGCCCTGTTTTGCCCATGCCAAACACCAACCAGCGCAGTCGCGCTGAGGGATCGGCGCACGAATTGCGGTTAGCGGTAACAGGGGAAATCATGGCGGCGCTAACGAATTTTCAAGGTCGCGAGACCGATCAGCACAAGAATTACCGAGATAATCCAAAAGCGAACTATCACCCGCGGTTCAGGCCAGCCTTTCAATTCGAAATGATGATGAATCGGCGCCATTCTGAAAATTCGTCGCCCCGTTAATTTGAAGGAGGCGACTTGCAGAATGACCGAGACCGTTTCCAACACGAATACGCCGCCCATGATGACCAGCACTAATTCCTGGCGAACCATGACTGAAACCACACCGAGTGCGGCGCCCAACGCCAATGCGCCGATGTCCCCCATGAAGACCTGCGCGGGATAGGTATTGAACCAAAGAAAGCCCAGTCCTGCACCGACCATCGCGCCACACAAGACACAGAGTTCGCCCACCCCAGCGACATAGGGCAAGCCTAGATATTGGGAGAATTTGATATTACCGGTCACATAAGCAAAAACAATCAGCGCCGCCGCGATCAAGACCGTCGGCATGATCGCCAGGCCGTCGAGGCCATCCGTTAAATTCACCGCGTTACTGGTGCCGACAATCACAAGATAGGTTGAGAGGAGATAGAACCAACCCAAATTCACTGTGAGGTGCTTGAAGAAGGGCACGATAAGTTGGGTTTCTGCCGGCGTCCTGGCAAAGAACAACAGCAGGACCGCTGCTGTGATTGCGGCAAGCGACTGCCAGATGTACTTGGAACCTGCGGGTAAACCCTTGGAATTCTTCCGCGCGAACTTTAGATAATCGTCACTCCACCCGATTACGCCAAACGCGAGGATAGTGAGCAATGAAATCCAGATGAAGCGATTCGCTAAATCGCCCCACAACAGGGTGGTGGCGACGATCACTAAGATGATCAGTGCGCCACCCATGGTCGGTGTGCCTGCCTTTGCGAGATGGCTTTGTGGACCATCATCACGCACCCGTTGGCCAATTTGCAGGCGGGTCAGGTGGCGTATCAAAAACGGACCTATGAGTAGCGAAAGCGACAACGCAGTGAGCACACTCAAAATCGTCCGTAAGGTCAGATATCTGACCACGCCAAACCCGGTTTGGAGCTGTTGCAAATAGTCAGCGAGCCAAATCAGCATGAGTGAGCACCTGGCGCGATAAGCTCGCCGACGATTTGATCCATTTGCATCACTCGCGAGCCTTTGATCAAAAGCGTGACACCAGGCGCGGCATGCTCACGCAAGGTCGCGACCAAGGCGGCCCGGTCTTGAAAATGCTCCGCGCCGAGGCCGAAACCTTCGCTCGCCGCGTGCGCTCGCGTGCCCAGCGTGAACAAGCGCTCGATACCCTGCTGGCGCGCGAGGATCCCGGCGTCGCGATGCTGCGATAATTCATCAACCCCCAGCTCGCCCATGTCGCCGAGGACCAACCAACGCGGTCCCTTCATCTCTGCCAGTACCGCGAGGGCTGCCGCCAATGAAGCCGGGTTGGCGTTGTAGCTGTCATCGATGAGCTGGCAGCCCCCAAACCCTTTCTTAAGGACTAATCTGCCCGGAATCTGTGGCGCGTGGGCAAGTCCATTTCTAACGTTCTCTAAACTCGCGCCAGCGGCGATTGCAGCCGCAGCGGCGGCGAGTGCGTTGTAAACATTGTGGCGACCGGCGAGAGGAAGCGCGATCATGATCGTCCCCAGCGGCGAGCGGATTTCGAAGCGGGTGCCGAACCCCAATGGGCCTAATTCGACACCGTGCGCGCGATAATCTGCAGGCTGCTCGATCCCAAAGGTCACCAGGGTTCCTGCACGCGAGATTTTC
>JANOVQ010000592.1:0-1949 GCA_031417495.1 Pseudomonadota bacterium
TAAATATAAGTCCCTAGCGCGCTTGCCGGCCTTCGAACCAGGTGGTCGGGAGTTCGAGTCTCTCAGGGCGCGCCAACTAATTTTTTAATATCAAGCGGTTACAGGGTTACCGCTCAGCGCCCTTTGTTTCAACAATACCAGTGCGGGACTTTTGCGGGACTGCACTGCACACACCTTGTTCGAAGCCGCGATCAGGTTCTCTAATTCGGCTGCGGAATAGTGCGTGGTGATGCGTCCCGACTTGTGTCCCAGCAAGTCCTGACGATCTTCGAAACTCACACCAGCCGCGCGTAGACGCCGACCAAACGTGTGCTTCAAATCGTGTACGCGAACTTGTGTCATCCCCACGCGCACCCGCGCCGCCTGCCAAGCCGAGTTGTTCATCATCGTCAACGAGTGACCGTGATAGGTGAACACGTATTCATGGTCTTCCCCGCGCACAGATTCGATAACCGACTTCGCCACTCGATTCAGCACCACCAGACGCTCTTCGCCATTCTTCACGCGTTGGCTCGGAATAATGAAGACCGCCGTTTCAAGTTCGGGTACCGGCACTTCCCATTCCCAACGCAGATTGCAAACCTCCTTGTCGCGCGTTCCCGTGTTGACCTTGAAGAGCGCCATCCGTGCCAAGTGCGTCGGCAGTTCTGCGAATAATCTCGCTTGCTCTTCCCACGACAACGGATACGGTGCTCGCGCATCCTCCACCCGCAGCAACTTGATTTTCGGTGGCGACTGCAGCCACGTCAGATCCCGTTCGTCTAACCACTCCGAAGCCGCAAGGTTCAGAATGTGCCGCACTATTCCTAGCGCGATATTGACACTCTTGGTCTTGCGTCCGGCGCGTTGTCGCGATTCGATAAACGGACGCAACGTTCCCATGTGGATACCCTCGATCGCCAAGCCTCCTATAAACGGATCGAGTTGCTTCAAATGGATCGCCGCATCCGCAATTCGACGTTGGTGCTGATGCTCGTTCAGATACTTCGTCGCCGCCGACCGAAACGAACGCTTCGGTCGAACGCCATACACCACAGCCTGTCTCATCTCCTCCGTGCGTTTCGCGAGGTAGGTTTCCGCTTGCTTGAGGTCGATTTCGCCAGTGCTCTCGCAAAGTCGGTTTCCTCGGATCTGCTTATCGATATGCCAGACTCCATTGCGTTTGAGGAGTCCGGCGGTTCTCTTCTGTCCCATGTCAAATCTCCTTTGAGTTGACCGGGACGTCCGTTGCAGGACTTATAGTGGTCGACCCAGGAATCGAGTTCAAGGCGGTCGAACGCAATGCCCTGTCGACCAATCGGGATTTCGGTGAGCTGCGGGCGGACTTCCGTATTGAACCTGTTCCGGTCCATGCCCAAGTAACGTGGAGCATCGCGGAAACGGAGGAGCCGCGGGGCGATAACCGCTGGTTTATTCAGTTTGAGGTCCATGCTCGGCTTGGGATCAGCGACCAAGATAAATCAAATGTGCTGCAGCACATTTCGTCTATTTGTCGCGGTAAGTAGTTATGTGCTGTAGAACTGCGATCCCATTGATTCGAAGGCAGATTGGGCGCCGGAACGGAGCATAATTTCCGAGCCGTTGCTGTAGGGGCTTTGCCCCAGAGCCGACGCCCATGTCCGCGCGGACACTACAACGATCGCAGCCACTCCAGCAGCGACTTGTTCTGTTGCCACGACGGCATCGATGGCAGCGGCACATCAGACGCGACCTTCATCAGCGCTCGTCGTTTCATCTCAAGATTGGTCCGCGCATAGATCTGCGTGGTCTTCACGTCGACATGGCCAAGGAAGTCCCGGATGATTTCAAGCGATATGCCGCTTTGTAGCAGGTGCATGCCTTTCGTGTGACGCAGGCTGTGTGGGCTCACGGACTGGGTGAATTGCGGACGGTCCCGTCGCAGGGCTTTGACATAATGTTCCAACACGTAGCGCAGCCCTGACCGGGTG
>JANOVQ010000593.1:0-5783 GCA_031417495.1 Pseudomonadota bacterium
CGTCAATCGTTTCCTTGAGGTCGCTAACTCGCAGTCCACCGTTAACCGCCTGGTCGATGGCTTCCACTTCGGCACCGAGCTCGGTGGTCAGGCGATCAGACGCGGTTTCTGCTGCTTGGCTGCCGCGTAGCGCATCTTTGAGATCCGCCTCAACCGAATTCAAATGCAAAGTCGCTTTCTTAAGATATTCGCCGAGCCCGCGCAAATCGCGGCGCAGAAAGGCATACAGATCATTCAGGAAGCTCCCGGTGTCGTGCACCGGATCGTCGCTTTCTCCCTCGCTGAGGGCATCTCGCAACTGCCCCGCACGGCGCTCGAAATCCGGCGGCAACAATAACCAATCGAGCAGTGACGCGAGATGACTGGCCTGGCTGCGCTTATCCGCAGTCGGATCCACTGCGGCTGGAAGCATGGCGATTTCGTTGAGGAGTGTCGCGAGCTGCGCGATCCATTGCGCTTCATCACTGCCATCGCGAGCACGCTCGCGCAGATGTTTGAGGGCAAATTCATGCGCCGGCGGCGCTTGCAGCTGTGCGCTCAGCGATTGCAAGGCCGACCAACTGGTGGTCTCTCCGCCGCTGCGCAGGCATTGTTCGGTCACCTGACTAAGCAAAGCGGAGCTCAGCGGCGCCTCGTCGGCGCGCAGCGCCTGGAGTGCCTCATCCAGCACTTGGCCCTCACGCGGGCCGCGATTTTTAAAGGTCCCCAAAACCTTGGTCAGGGTCGTGCGCAGATCGCGCTCGGTGGATTTGGCGGCATCAAACTCGCGACATAAATCGCGGTATTTGGTGCGCCATTCGTTGTCCGAGCGCAGGGTCGAAGTGAGTTCTGGAACGGCCATGCAGGATTCCTTTTGTGTCCTGCTGAGTAGCGGCCGGCGCGTGGCGGACCTTGAGAGTGTCGCGAGCGCCCGCTCGGGTCTTGGGTGCGGGCTCCGCCCAGGCAAAAATGGGATCCCCTCACCTCTCGTAGGGCAGAAAAGCGCAGCGAGTTCCACCGATTAACGGCAGCAGATTTCGTCGTCCTGGGCGCGAACGCGGAATCCATGGGCGCTTGATGTGGCGGGTGGATCCCGGATAAGCGCTGCGCACTTTCCGGGATGATGGGGCTTGGGGTGCGGACTGTGCCGCCGAAGGAAGGCACCAGGTGCCGTCATCCCGGGCGCAGACCCGGGATCCATGGGCGCTTGAGGTGGCGGATGGATCCCGGATAAGTGCCTCGCACTTTCCGGAATGATGGGGCTTTAAGGTGCGGGATGACGGGTTTTAGGCGGTGACCAAGCCCGGCGGAAGGCGCCGCGCTTTTCCGTCCTATCGTTCTCTCAAGGAGCCGCCGTGTCGCCCTCAGGCCAACGTGTGATTGACCTTTTGCACGTCGTCGTCCTGCTCAAGCTTATCGATCATCTCCAACACGTCTTTGGCCGCGGCTGCGGGCAGTTCGGTGGGGGTAAGGCAGAGATATTCCTGTTCCGCCGACACCACCGCGAGGTGACGATCTTCCAAGGCCTTCTGAACTTGTCCGAAATCGGGAAAGTTGCAGTGAATCACTAACTGCGGCGCCTCCTTCTCATCGCGACCCTCGCCCATTTCCTCCAAGCCATGATCGATGAGATAAAGTTCCAGATCGTCCTGATCGATGCCGGCGGGATTCAAGCGAAACACCCCCATACGCTTGAACATGAAGCTCACGCTGCCGGTGAGGCCGACATTTCCTCCAAACTTATTGAAGATGCTGCGCACGGCAGCGATCGTCCGGGTGGGGTTATCGGTCGCCGTTTCGACCATGACTGCCACCCCATGCGGCGCATACCCCTCGTAGATCAGCACTTCGTAATTGGTGGCGTCTTTGCCCATCGAGCGCTTGATCGCCGCCTCCACCTTATCTTTCGGCATATTGACCGCGCGGGCATTTTGGATGACCCGGCGCAAGATGGGGTTGTGGGCGGGATCCGGCCCGCCCGCGCGAACGGCGATCGTAATATCCTTGCCAATTCGCGTGAACTGCTTCGCCATGCGGTTCCAGCGCGCGAACATCGTGTGTTTGCGGACTTCGAAAATACGTCCCATGGGCGCGGTTCCCTCAAGGCTGAAGTGCAGATGAAAAAATACTCTCAGGTTTGCGCGATGAACGCAAAGTGCACGCAGAAGTCCCGGCTCCCCGGCTGGTCAGCCACCCAACTCGCGTGCGATCTCGCGCTATGATGTGATGGCCCGCGGGCCAGGAGGATTGCAATGACAGTGAACTACATGCAGGCCATTGCCGCGCGCTATTTGCGCCTCGGCTACACCCCTTATCGCTGGTTCGTGGCTGATTCTCCGCCACCCTGGGAACCGCTCGTCAAACCGCTCAACCAACTGCGCCTTGGGCTCCTCTCCACCGCCGGCACCTATGCGCTGGGGCAGGTGGCCTATCACTACAAAGACGACGCCTCGATCCGCCAGATCGACAGCACGACTGCCAATGCTGATCTGCGTTTCTCGCATATCACCGAGAATTATCTAGTCGCCGCCAAGCGCGATCCGAATTGCATTTTTCCGCTGCGCAATCTCCACCAGCTGGTGCGTGAAGGCCTTATCGGCGCGCTCGCCGAGAAGGTGTTCTCCTGCATGGGTGGGGTGTATTCGCAGCGCAAAGTTCGCACCGAGACTGCGCCCGCGCTACTCGCGGCGTTCCGCGCGCAAGCCGTAGATGCCGCACTTCTCGTCGCAATGTGACCCGTGTGCCACCAGACCGTGAGTCTGGTCGCGCGGCATCTCGAAGCGAATGGCATCCCGACCATGTGCCTGACCAGTGCGCTCGACATCATTGAAGCCGGCCGGCCGCCGCGCGCGACATTTGTGGATTATACGCTCGGTCACACCGCCGGCAAGCCGTCCGATGAACTGGATCAATTGGGCATCCTGCGGGCCACTTTGCGCGGCTTCGAAGCGCTCACCGAACCCGGCGGCATGCACAGATTGCCGAACGTGTGGGGCGAAGAAAGTTGGCGCGCGGCGGCGTCCTCCACGGTCGGCGAAGATACCCGCCAACCCCGCGACGAGACACCACAGTTCCAGTTCCCCGCCGATCGCCTGGCCGCGCTTGCCTGCGCCGCGTTGTGAGCGCCCCTGAAGCGCTGCGTATCACCGGTTGCGGGACTCAGGCCTAATCACGCAAGATTAGCCTGCGCCTAACCCATCGGAGAAAATTCTTATGGCCGAAGTTTTTCTGCAGAACGCTTGGTACTGCGCAGGCTGGGACTACGAAATTCACCAGGGCAGGAAAGCCATCATCGCGCGCAAAATCGCCGGCGAGCGGGTGGTCCTGTATCGCAAGCTCGACGGCGGCGTGGTCGCGCTCGAAGATCGTTGTGCGCACCGCCAGGCTGCCTTGTCGCTCGGCCGCAAAGAAGGTGGCTCGCTGCGTTGCATGTATCACGGCTTGAAGTACAACAGCGCGGGCCTGTGCGAGGAGATCCCGGGTCAGAGCATGATCCCTGCCGGCACCTGCGTACGCAGCTTCCCCGTGATCGAGAAAGACAATTGGGTGTGGGTCTGGATGGGCGATCCAGCCAAAGCTGATCCTGCGCTGATCTGTTTCGCCGTGGGTCCGAGCGATCCGAACTGGTATATCCGGACTTCGCAGATGCATGTGAAGACCAACTATCGCTGGGAGATCGAGAACCTCGCAGACCTCAGCCATATCGCCTGGGTGCATGAGAACACGGTCGGCGGTGATCGCAAATACAGCGAGATGAAATCTCAGTACGAGGTCACGCCGCGCGGCTTGCACACCCTGTGCTGGGTCCGCGGCGTGGCGCCGACGGGGGCCGTCACCCATCTGTTCCCGGCTGGCACCAAGCTGGATATCAGCCTCGACATCCAGCACAGCGTACCCTGCAATTGGATCATGCGTTTCCGCGTGTTCACGGCGGGCACCGCCACTGAAGGGCCGTCCGATGGCAAATTGTTAGTGGATACCTGGACCTGCCAGACAGTCACCCCCTGCGATGACGACTCGGTGGATTACTACTACTCGTGGGGTGCCAGCAAGGAAACCGAGTTTCCGGGTCTAAGCGATTTGCTTGGCACCACCTTGGACGAGGCCTTCACTGAGGATCGGATCATTCTCGAAGCGCAGCATCAGCGGCGCAAGGAGCGACCGGATCGCAAACTGCTCAACATCGCCAACGATACCGGCCCGACCAAAATGCTATGGGTGCTGGACAAGCTGATCCGCGAAGAGAACGCACAGGCCGCACATCCCGCACTTGCCGCAGTTCGTGCATAGCGCGGCGATCAGACTAATTTTTTAGGCAGGAGAGACGGCGATGAATACGGCAACGAATTTCACGGCCATGTCGCGCAGCACCGCTGATGACTGGTCCAGAATCGTGCCTGAGCAACGCCACTTTATCGCCGGGCTGCCGCAGCGGATCCTCGCTCACATGGCCTTGCTGGCGGGGGATTACGGCGGTTATCCGGTTGATCGCCTGCAGCATTGCCTGCAAACCGCAGAAATGGCCGCGACGGCTGGCGAGGACGATGAATACGTGGTGTGCGCGCTGCTGCACGATATCGGGGACACCCTCGGCAGCACTAATCACGCGGATGTTTCAGCGGCCATTCTGCAACCGTTTGTGTCCCCGGAGAATTGCTGGATGGTCAAACATCATGGAATTTTCCAGGGCTATCATTTTTTTCATTATCTCGGCATGGATCGCGACCTCCGCGAGCAGTATCGCGGGGATCCGAATTTTGAGCGCACTGCGGCGTTCATCGCCAAATACGATGATCCGGCTTTCAATGCCGGCAAGCCGAAACTGTCCCTTGAGTTGTTTGCACCCTTGGTCCAGCAAGTTTTCAGCGCGCCTAAACACAGTCTCTATCAGAAAATCCTGTAGCGTGCCGCGCGGCGTGCTGAGGCCTTAGGCGGCAAAACAGACGGCACCATGGCGCAGCATCACCTGCAAGTCGCACATGGTCGCTCGATCTGCGACGCGCCGGCTTACTCGCACAATCGCTGGCACCCCGACATTGCGGCCGTCCTGCATATCGAGTCCGGAGACACAGTCGAGATTGAGACGCGCGATTCGCTCGACGGCCAAATCCGTCCCGACATGCCCGCCTCTGGCCTCGCCGACCTCTCGCTCGATTCAGCGCACGTGCTGACCGGACCGATTCATGTCGAAGGCGCCGCGCCCGGCGATCTGCTCGCGGTGCACATCCTTGACGTCATCACCCCCGCCCACGGGTTCACAGTCGTGTTGCCAGGCCTCGGCTTGCTCAAGGACATTTTCAATACGCCATTTCTGCTGCATTGGGAACTCGCTGATGGCTACGCGAGCTGTCGCGACCTGCCAGGAATACGCATCCCCGGCGCGCCGTTTATGGGGGTCATGGGGCTGGCGCCATCCCGGCAACGGCTGCTGTCCGTTAATCGACGCGAAGCCGCTGCCGCCCGCACTGGTGCGCTGGTGTTCCCGCCGCTCGCCAATCGCGCAGTACCTGCGCTTCCTGCGTTGGCGAATGAAGCCTGGCGAACAGTCGCGGCCCACGAGGTCGGCGGCAATATGGATGTGCGCCAGCTCATCGCCGGGGCGACACTGCATTTGCCAGTCGATGTTCCCGGCGCGCTGTTCTCGACTGGCGACGCGCATTTCGCACAAGGCGATGGAGAATCCTGCGGCACGGCCATCGAGACTTCGGCGACGTTGATCGCACGCTTCGAGCTCCTGAAAGGGGCGGCCCGCGCGCGACGCCAAACTGCTCCGAGTTGGTTTGCGCCGGGTCCGCCACGGCAAG
>JANOVQ010000594.1:0-4689 GCA_031417495.1 Pseudomonadota bacterium
CCGGTCGTGATCAAAGGCGACTCGACGGTGCAGTACCAACTGGTGATGGATGTGCTCGATCTGGTCGGCCGAGTGGGGATCACGCAGATCGGCTTGGTGACGCAGAAAATCGTGAAGTAACGCGGGCTGTAATCGAAATTCATCGCGCATGATGCAGGAGGAAGAAGAAACTTTTTGGCGACGGCACGGCCCGTTGATTGGCGGACTGGTGCTGCTGGCGGTATTCGGCATCGGAGGTTTTTTCGCGGTGCGCGGGCTGGGTGGCGCGGGCGTTCCTGAGCCACCAAAGGTCCAAGAAATTTCACTGATCCAGCCCCCGCCGCCACCTCCGCCGCCCAAGCTAGAGGAGCCGCCTCCACCGGAAGAACAAGTCGAAGTACCGCAGCCGGAACCCGAACCCGTCCCTGAGGAGGCGGCGGCCGACGAGCCCCCACCGGGCGAGGATCTCGGGCTCGATGCGGAAGGCGTGGCCGGCGTTGATGGCTTCGGCCTGCGGGCCAAAAAAGGTGGTCGCGGGCTGATCGGCGGTGGCGATCGCAATCGTTGGTATGCGGGTGTGATCCAGCGCGATCTGCAGGGGCTGCTGGCCGACAACGATGGCGCGCGCGGTGCCAAGTACTCAGTGGTGGTGAAGCTGTGGATTAGCGCAGATGGGAGAGTGGAACGTTTCGACCTTAGCGATTCAACCGGGGACGACAAGAGCGATAAAGCGCTCCGCGAGACGCTCTCCGGCTTGCGCCTGAGCGATGCGCCGCCACAAGACATGCCGCAACCGGTGAAGTTGCGGGTGGTCTCGCGTTAGAAGAATTTCCAATTATTGAAACAGGCTCTGTGTGAAGAATTATTCCAATCTTATGACCGGCGCGTGCTTGGTAATACTCGCGAGTACTGCGACCCTGCCATCTCCCGCGGCCGCGGACGAGCGACAGGAATTGCTAACGCTGAAGGCAACAGTCGTCAATCTGGTCGATGCGCTGGTCAAGCAAGGCGTGCTCAAGCAGGAAGCGGCGACTGCGTTGATCACGAAAGCGGAAAAGGACGCGGTGGCCCAGGCCGCCCAAACTCCGCCGGAAGAAATAGCAATGCCCACCAACCCGAAAGTCGTGCGCGTGCCGTATGTGCCGGAATTCGTGAAGCAGGAAATTCGCGAGCAGGTGCGTTCCGAATTGCGCCAGGATGTGCTGACTGATGTTGCGCAGAAGGCAAAGCAGGAGCGCTGGGGTACGCCGGATGCGTTGCCGGCCTGGGTGAGCAGCGTGAAGCTGTATGGAGATGCACGGGTGCGGCACGAGTTCGATAGCTATGGCGCCGGCAACCCGCAAACGCTGAGCGCCGATAATCTCTATTTGGATATCCTGAAGATCAACCGGGCCGGCGGTATCAGCGCCGCTGGCACCGATGCCTTTCTGAATACCTCGTTGGATACCAACCGCTGGCGCGAACGGGTGCGCCTGGGTCTGGGTGCGAAAATCGCCGAGCGTTGGACCCTCGATACACGCCTCACCACGGGCAATCAAACGAACCCGGTGTCCACCAATCAAACCCTGGGTAATACCGGACAACGCTTTTCAATTCAGCTAGATCGCGCCTCACTGCAGTTCGATCAACCCGCCGAAGTCGGGCCGCCGTGGTTGACGTTAACCTTCGGTCGCATGGCCAATCCGTTTTACTCAACCGACTTGGTGTGGGATGAAGACGTGAATTTCGACGGTGCTACGGCAACGACCCGTTACCGCTTAAGCGAAGGGGGGCTGGAGGATTTCGGAGATTATCAACGTACCTTATCCGCCACTGTTGGGCTTTTCCCACTCCAGCAACTGGAATTCGTCAGCGAGGACAAGTGGCTGGCCGGCGGGCAAGTGGCTGCCATCTGGGAATTCGATAATCAGAACAAGGTTCAGCTCGGTAGCGCCTACTACGATTACATTCACACCATCGGTAAGCGCAACGAATTGGGCAGCACGCTCACTAACAGCACGCAGCCGGATTTTCTGCAGAAGGGCAATCTGCTGTACAACATCGCCAACGATCCGAATTTGGATGGGGGCCTCAATGATCAGATTTTTGCGCTCGCTTCAGACTATCGATTGTTGAACCTGACGGCTTCAGTGGATCTTGCTTACCTCGCGCCCTATCACGTGATTCTCACCGCCGATATCGTGAAGAATCTCGGATTCGATGAAGAGGAGATCACGCGCCGCACGGGCGGTGTGACGTATCTGTACCCGATCAAGGAACGCACCTTGGGGTGGCAGCTTGAATTGATGACCGGCTGGCCGCAGGTCGCGAAATGGGGCGACTGGCAGATCGCGGGCGGTTACCGCTACCTGCAGCGTGATGCGGTACTCGATGCCTTCACCGAATCTGATTTTCACGGCGGTGGCACGGATGCCAAGGGTTACCGCCTAAGCGCCAAATACGGGCTCGCACGCAATGTGTGGCTGCGCGCGAACTGGTTGTCGGCGACCGAGATCGATGGCCCGCCACTCGCGATTGACGTCTTTCAGGTGGATCTCAATGCCAAATTCTAAGCGCGTGCGGAACGGCCTCTTCCTGTGTGTGGGCGCCTTACTCTGCCTGCTCGCCAATGGGCGGCCCGCCCTTGCCGAGAATCCGCAGCAGACCCAACAGGCTTTACTCAAAGCGCAGGGCCTGTTGAAACAAATCGCCCAGCAGAAATCTTTAGCAGAAGCGGAACTTGCCAAACTGCGCGGTGAACTCGCTGGCACGGAAAAGGCGCTCGCCAAGAAAGCAAGTGAGGTCGAGACACAGAAGATGTCGCTCGCACAGGTCGAGGCAGGTCTCAGTGCGGCCACTCAGCGCAGCGCTGCACTGCTCGGGAATTTGGAGCGAACCAAGGTTCGACTCGACCAAACAACGGACAAACTGCACGAGGTGGCTGGGATGTACAAGGCGACCCGCGCCAAGCTGCAGGAAGCGGACGCCGCGCGCCAAACCCTGGTAACGCAGCTGGCGGCGAGCACCAAGGAACTCCAGGACGCAGAAAACAAAAATCTCGCGCTATATCAGCTAAACCAAACACTGTTAGCGCAATACCAGCAGAAATCGGTGTGGGATGCCTTGCGCCAGCGCGAACCCTTCACCGGAATCGGTAAGGTCACGGTCGAGAATCAGGTGCAGGATCTCGAGGATCGAAATTACCAACAGGTGCGCGCGGTCAACGCTGACGGAGCAGAAAAATAAATGGAAAAGCTCGGCCTGGACACGATTAACGATAATAGCAAGCGCAGCGTCTCGATCCGCATCAACACGTCGGATTTCGGGCGCATCAAAGGCATTTCACGGCGACTGAAAGTCCGCGAATCCGAGGTGTTCCGATTCTTGATCAAAGTCGGCCTCGCTGAAGTCTCTGCCATGTGTCGCAACACTGCGACCACGCAGGAGCTGCTGGGTGCATTCGCAGCACACGGCGCGGAACTAGTGAGTCATTTCAGTCTGAACGCACGACGCCTGGGCCAAGTGTTGAACACAGAGAGCCGCCCTGGCGGGATTAAGGTCGAGACCGATGATCTCGAACTGATCGCGATGTCGGCATTTCCGGCGCGTTACCTCGCGTTGCGATTACAGGAACTGGTAGGGCATCCCGTAGCGCCGGGCGCGGCCTCTGACTCGCTGCGCAACTATCTGGAGAAGAAATATCTGTCACCGAACGACCAAGCACAGGCCGCGACTGATGGCACGGCTCGCGCGTAACATCAACTTGAACTAGGTCGCGTAAAATTGCCATCACCGCCCATCACCATATACAGCGACACCCGATCCGGTAATCCGGCGTAGCGCTTGTGCATCAGGGTGCCGATTTCCCTGGGCTTGCCGATTACCGCGATATGCTCAAGCAGCGCGTCTAGCACCGCAGCGGCCATCTCCCCCATCTTACCTTCGCGCATTAACCCAAAAGCCGCATTTACCCCGTTAATGTTCGGGTGTTTGAAGTATCAGTGGCGACAGCAAGAAGCGTTTCGCCGCGTGCAACCTGCGGCCAAGACAGAGGTCCGTTTTGAATCGGCACGGACACAACTTGCTGGCGCCCAGATCCGGGTGCGCGCAGACGACATCGAGCGGCGCGGCCTTCGCCAAGCGCTTGCTAACGACGCCGACATCGTCGAGAAGGTTGGTCAGCCGAATTTCTCCGCGCACGTCCACCGCGGGATTGCGCTCGGGTCCATTATTGGGCGCAACAACTTCGTAATCGCCGGCTTCTATCACGTTAACCCAGTTCGGGCTTCGACCGTTGGTTGGCATCAAGTGGTCCCGCGCGTGCGTGACATTTTTTATCGAAGCAGCGATGACATGGTCATTGGTCGGTGCCATCAGGCTTCGAAAAAGCTGGGAAATGAAGCTGGCATGTGGCGCGCCAGCTTCATTTTGTGCCGGGGCTAGACGCGGCGGCGGCGGGTAGTGGTTACCATGCCGACGAGCGCAGACGCCAGCAGCGCCACTGCGGGAGGCACAGGAACCGGTGCGACATTGACGTCAATCTCGATGGTGTTCGAGGCCTGCTTTTTTTGAATGAAAGCAGAGTCACCTATGGCAAAGGATTCCGCCGTCAGCAAATCTTCGAGAAAGAACCGCACGTTGAGCGAACCGTTAACCGGTGATGGCCAGTTGAGCGGGGTCGAGAGCGCTGCGGTTGCTGTCCACGGTGTGGTATTACAAGCAGAACTCGCG
>JANOVQ010000595.1:0-7562 GCA_031417495.1 Pseudomonadota bacterium
CCAAGATCTTGCCTTATGTCGCATACCGGACGCACCAACGCCACTGAAACCCGGGGCGCCGAATCGACGCGCGAAAGCGCTCGCGGAACAGTGGACATCTGGCGGATGAACGCGGTGGTGGATTCCTACGACTCTCGCGACGAACGCTTTGTCGAACTGCTCGCCAACTCAGTGCACGAGATTAAAAACTCGCTCGGAGTTTTGTTGTCGGCGGCAGATTCGTTATCGACAGCGATCCCTGCTGCCAGTGCTGCGCGGGCCGAGGTCTGCACCGTGCAGCACGAAGCGCGGCGCATCAACTACGATCTCATGCATCTGCTTGGGTTGTTCAAATTCGAAAAAACGCGTGCGGCGGTACAACTCAGCGTAGTCGATTGTCACGCACTGCTCGCCGAGCTCGCCGGCTTCAATGCGCCGCTGCTCGCGCAGCGCGGGATTGCGTTGACCACCGATTGCCGCTTGGCAGGTGAAGGCTATTTCGATCGCGAGCTGGTGATCGGCGTGCTTAATTCGATCGTCAACAATGCGTTTCGACATGCCCAAGCCCAGGTCACAGTCTCTTGCGAAGTGCGCGATGGCTACACCGTCTTTTCAATTACCGATGATGGCGCCGGTTACGCGCCGAAGCTGCTCGCCGCTGATTTAAACCAACCCGAAGTCACGGCCTATCGGCATGGCAATACCGGTCTTGGCCTTTACTTCGCACGCCGCATCGCCGCCATGCACGAACATCGCGGGCGCCAAGGCCGCGTCGAGTTACGCGATGCGGCAGTAAATGGTGGCGGTTGCTTTGAACTGTGGCTGCCGTAGGGGCCGCGCAAGGATCCCCCGTAGCTTCTCCCGGCGAACCGCGCGGTTCGCGTGACCCGCTTCTTTTCAGTACTCGTTCCATCGGATCGCTTGCTACAGCTTGTGTTCTCGCGCGCGATTCCGTTCAATCCAGTCCCGGATTGTCGGGCTGATTCAGGCGCCGCTTCTTCGACCTATGGATAACGACTCATTTATTGAACCGCGGCTAGGCTTTTCGCTGCAGAAGCCCGCCACTTGGCGCTTTGTTCCCTCGCCCTGGTCGCCCGCGCAGCAATTGCATCCCACGCTTGATCGCGATGCCGAGTGGGATCTCTTTGCGAACAAGCCGTTCTGTGGCGCGCTGAAACCCCCGCTGAATCCGCGGCATGCGTTAGCGACCTTGCAAGTCTCGGCGCGCCCGATGGCGCCGCCCAGCGCTGCCGAGGCGGCGTCACTGTTGGAATCGGTGCGCGGAATATTGCGGAATCAGAATCCGACCGCGGAAATCCTTGAAGCCTCTGCGCAAGACTTGGTTGCGGGCTGTCGTGCGAATTTATTGAAATGCCGATTTTCCCTGCGGGTAGAACACGCAGGGGTCACGGCCACGGTCGGCGTGATCAGTCGTTCTTATGTGATTTTCGCACCGCGCTATGCGTTCACGCTTGGTTTGTCCAGCAGTGATGATCCGGCGTTTTATGAAGAAGCCGAGTTCGCGCGGATTATTTCGTCGCTCCAGTTGCAGTGATCTGCAGCTGAGAGCGCACTACAGATAAACTGCCAGCACCACACTCGCCACCCCGCTCGAAAGCAATGTCGAGAGCACGATCGTTTTCGAAATCACCTCCTCGCGCAGGCCATAGCGCTTGGCGAATACGTAGGCGTTAACGCCGGACGGCATGGCTGCCAGCAACACAGCGACTTGCGCCCAATCATGCGGCACGCTGAGCACTCGGCAGGCGGTCCACACGATGAGTGGATGCAGCACGTTTTTGAGTCCGAGGAGGACTGCGGCAGGTCCGAGCGCGCCGCGCATTGGGTATTGTCCAAGCGACACGCCGAGCGAGACTAACGCGCAACCCGGCGCGGTTTGCGCGAGCTTCTCGAGCAGGCTCTCGAGCGCGCCAGTAGGCACCTGACCGGAAAGGTTAGCGGCGACGCCAACCAGGAGACTCAGAATCACCGGGTTCAAAAACAACTTGCCGAACGCGCGCTGCCAGGGCATCGGCGTGCCGCTGCCGCGCGCACCGTAAACTTCAATGGTGTAAGTAGCGAGCGTGAACAGAATGGAACTCTGCAGCGCGAGCAACGTGAATAAAGGAACCGCGGCGGCTGGGCCAAATGCCGCCTGACACAGCGGCAAGCCCAGCATCACCATGTTTGAATAACAGGCGCCCATGCCGGCAATGCCTTGGCTGGGGCGATCCCAGCGGAAAAATTTGCGGGCAATGAACACGCCGGCGCCGAACATCGCGAACGATGGAAGATAGAACGCCAGGATCAACCGCCACGGCAGCACCACCGGTAACTCTGCATGCGCAAGGCTGCGGAACAACAGGGCCGGGATGGCCACGTAGTACACGAACTTCGCGAGACCGTCGCTGGTGGTGGCATCGAACAGGCGCGCTCGACACAACGCGAAACCAAGGGCGACCGCGCCGAACACCGGCGCGATGACATTGAGGACGATGTTCAATTATTTAAGTGCAGGATGATACTCACGCAGATGCGCTGGTTGTTTGCGCCAGCTGCGGCCGGCCAGCATGCCACCATCCACTACCAGCGCGTGCCCGACCACATAGGAGGATTGATCACTCGCGAGCCACAGCGCGGCCTCGGCGATTTCTGCCGGCAGGCCGAAGCGCGGCATTGGTTGGTCATCTTTTTGTGCTTCGCGTATTTTCTCTATGCGTGATTTCCAACGCTCGTCGGTAACGCCCGTGTGGATGGGGGTTTCGATATTGCCCGGACAAATACAGTTCACGCGAATGCCATCCTCGATCAATTCGAGCGCGGTCGAATGCGTGAAATGCATCACCGCCGCCTTGGCAGTCGTGTAGGCATGCGGACTTCCACCAGCGATGAAGGCCGCAGCACTCGCGATGTTGATGATCGCGCCAGTCTTGCGGGGTTGCATCACGCGCGCGGCGTGCTTGGTGCCAAGGAATACGCTGCGCTGAATGACCGCGTAAGCATGGTCCCATTCGGCGAGCGAGGTCGCGGCGACGGGGCCGATCGCGCCGACAATGGCGGCGTTATTGATCAGGCAATCAAAGCGACCCCAGCGTTCCAAGGTCGCGTCAATGGCGTGTTTGAAATCCCGCTCTTCGCGCACATCGAGATGGAGGTAGCTGGTCTCGCCGCCGAGCTCTGCTGCGAGCCGCACGCCTTTCTCATCTTGAATATCCGCAATCATCACCCGATAACCCGCGTGCGCGAAGACTTGCGCGCAACCGGCGCCGATGCCGCTCGCGCCACCGGTCACCAACATGACCTTGGCGTCACCAGGCATTCGGATTCACGAAGGGACCGCTCATCGCCGGCGCGTCATCAATCGGTGGGCCGGCATCGCAACCCATGTTGCTGCTGCGGGCGAAGATGGCGAGGCCAATTTTCTTTGCGACGGGGGCGTCGCCTGGCGTTTCGCCCGGTTCGATTGCCGCACGGGCACACAACTCGCCCCAGGTATGCAAATCTTCCACCATGCGGTGGACCACCGTGACCACGCGATCATTGGCGGGGCAGTGATATTCGTAGGTTGGCATGTGGCGTCCCTACTTATCGAAATTTTTGGTGTTGTGATAACTTCGGGTGGTGGTCATCGCCCCGTAGGCAGAATTACCGAAGCTGTCGCTGCCCATCGCTTTGCGCCGCATCACGTTCGATCCCAGCAGCACTCTGACGACGGGTGAGTCACTCGGCGTCTCCCCCGGCGCGTGGTTGGCGCGTGCGCAAACATCGCCCCAGGTTTTTACTTCTTCGGACATGCGATGCGTGACCTGGACGGTCTGGTCGTTCGCTGCGCAGTGGTAGTCATACATGGGCATGGTGGCCTCCTTCAAAGCTCGCCTGAATGGTTCAAGGTTAACATTATTCCGGATTGCAGACCGTGCCTGCGGCAGTGGCGGGGCATCCTCGGTATCAGCCAAAGACTGAGAAACCGACGGGAAGATCCCGGCCGGCGCGGGATGTACCGCAGGGTCAGGTCTTGCGTTGCCACACCCCCATTGCACCGAGCTGCGACGGGGGGCACTCTTGAGTCCCCTGACGTCGGGATTGGTTCAAGGAGGAACCATGACAAGACCCCTGCGGATCGAATACCCCGGAGCCCATTACTACCTCACCGCGCGCGCGGATCGGCGCGATGTGCTGTTCCGGGACGAGGCGGACTACTGGCGCTTCCTCGCCCTGTTGGGTGAGGTATGCGACCGTTACCACTATCGGTGCTACGCCTATTGTCTGCTGCCCGCCCGTTACGTGCTGGTCCTGGCGACTACGGAGCCCAATTTAGCGCGCGGCGTGCGCCAGCTGAATGGCGTGTATTCGCAAGCCTACAATCGGCGGCACCTGAGCGACGGCCATTTGTTCGCCGGGCGCTACCAGGCCATCCCTTTCGCCCGCGAGCAGCATTTACTGCGGGCCTGTCGCGAAGTGCTGCGATTGCCAGTCACTATGGGCCTGGCGACGGTGCCCGAGCATTGGCGGTGGAGCAGTTATCACGCCACCTTGGGGGATACGGGGCGCCGCTTGCGTCGTTGGCTCGCGGTCGATGAGGTGTTGTCCGCCGTGCCGAGTGGAGGGGCTGCCGCGCCAGAAGCGCTGCGTCGCTATCTCGCGTTAGCGGATACCAGCCCGCTGTTCGGCGGTGCCCAGCCTGTGTCTGCCATTCTGCGCGATACCGGGTTCCTACCCCCGGGTGGCGGGAGTCGCGGCGATTCTGCCGAGATTCCGCGCCACGCGCGCGCTAAAACTCCACCGCTAACGGCCATCGTCGCCCACATTGCAGATCGCAAATTGGCGATGCGCCACGCCTACGCCACTGGCCACTACTCGCTAAAACAGATCGCAGCCCATTTTGGAGTGCATTACGCGACGGTCAGCCGCGCCGTTGGCCGGAGCCACGCCTGAGTCATGTGGCGTGGTGGCCTAAGGTGGACTATAGACAACTGAGCCTGTGCCCCAAACGGAGGAAGTTAGATGGTGAAACGCGTGCCTGCCTTGCTCGCCTGCGGCGTCTGGATGATCGCGTGGTGGGCGCTCTACCCCACACTCGGTCCAAAGATAAAAGCCTACGGCCTGTCGCGGCTGGGCCCGACTGCGGATTACTTCTTTACCTACTTCGGTCCCGAGCTGTTGATTTTTTTGTTTGGGCTCGTCGTGCTGCCGCTGCTGTATTTTATTTTTATTCGGCGAGGCCCGTGGTGGGCACAGGCAGCACTGGTTCCCGCCGTACTCGTCGGATTTATCTTTGTCGCCTATTACGACGTCGTGAAAATCGCGCGGGAGGCCGAGCATTTGTGCACGACGGAAGCGGGACTGCACGTTTATGAGACGGTGGAGGCGGAGGGGCTGTATGGGCTGTCAGATATTCGATATTGGTCGAAATATGGCTTTAAGTGGCTGGAGTACACCGACGTGGTCGGGAAGAATTTCAGATCGCGACTGGACGGAAAGGAGATAGTTAGAGAGGAGATTAATTCGCCCCAGAGTGTGTACGAATACCGAGTCGAGTCTCATCGGCCGATTTCGCAATATTTAGAAAAAAGCAGGCAACTAATTCTAAATCGCAGCTCCGGTTCTATTCTTTCTGAAGTCACTTATTTTCATATCTTTAGAGGTTGGGCCGATAGGCTAATTGATGTCGGCTTTAAATTTATTCCTCCGATTTGCTGGCATGGACCACCAGTGCTTTCAGGGGATCAAAGCATTCGAGGAGGATCTAGGTTCGTAAAACTAACGTTGCTCCCAAAATAAAGCGAGATCCTATCCGCACCCACAGAGTTAAAAATCTCGGATCGGAAATACGTGCAATCAGGAGGTGCTGGCGGAGAAGACTGGCTAGAGCGTGCCTCCCGTGCAAGCGAGCCACGGATGGCATAAGCGCAGCGCGGGCGGTAACGGAGCAATTCACGGATGAATTGCGAAGTGGTAGCGGCGGCCAGTCTTCTCTGCCGGCAACGATCAGCACCGTTGATCGCATTTCCACCCTGCAATTTTGGAACTACGCACGCTGAATGTCGATTCTCCTTTTAGGGCAAGAGAAGTTTAGTTAAGCCAAGGAGTGGCAAATGAGATTTTCTAAAATATTTCAGTATTCATTGTTCGCAGATGCAGCGTATGTTGTTTGGGATACTTTTAATTCGGATAACAGTTTGGATATAGGGTTAGCCGCCCAGGACACCTTAGTGATTCCAAGCGCTGTTATCGACCGAAAATTAGGAGGCACCTCAGCCTCCCCCTGGTCAATTCCCAGCTTCCACCCCTCAGATGCCACGGGCTTCGCCGCGAATGTCTTCGCGAATGGAAACCAGAAAGTCCTCGCGATTCGCGGCACTGAACCGGATCAGACGCAGATCTTTCTGGATGTCATTCAAGCGGACGTGCTTGAGATCGGATTGATCGGCATGAGCCTGTCGCAGGCGACTTCACTGTTCAATTACATCCAGCGACTGCGTGCGCCGCGTGGAGATGACCACGTGCTGCAACTCGAGTTAAAGGTGACCGAGCAAGCACCTGCGGATTTGCCGAGTGTCAGTGCCACCTTACGCAAAGGCACCGCTGTGGCAGAGCAGAAAATCGTGCACTACTGGTTCCAACCGCACTACACCGGGCAGGGCGAAGGCGTGCTCCTGACCGGTGACCAGATCACTATCACTGGCCACTCGCTGGGCGGACATCTCGCGGCGCTTGCGCTGCGACTGTTTCCGGGGGTGTTTCAAGAAGCGGTGACCTTCAATAGTGGGAACTTCGATCCAGTCACCGTCCAGTTTATCCCCGCCAATGTCGTCGAACTGCTCGAAGGCTTGGCGCCGAACTCGCCCATCAAGCCGTTCGTCGCCGAAGGGTTCACCGGTGCCCAACAGCTCACTGAGCCGCTCATCAATCACTTGTTCGCGGCGTATCTGCCAGGCGGCCCGGCCACTAGCTTTTCTCAAGTCGCCTCTCGGCTACTCAACTACGTCAGTGAAGACAGCGCACCTGGGGATGACGTCGATCTATTGGCAGGCGCGCTGAGCGGGCGAGCACCTGCGTCGGCGCGTCCAATCTGGACCGAAATGAATAGCCACAGCATGGACCAAATCATGGATAGCCTGGCGGTCTATGCCTTGCTGGAGCAATTGAATCCCGCACTCGACGAACGAAAAATTGCCGGCTTGCTCGATGCGGCCGCCAACGCCCCCGACGCGAGTTTGGAACGCCTGGTCGGCGCGCTTGATAAAGTGCTCCAGAATAATGATACCCCCTTGGCGCCAGTGGCCGCTGGCAACCTGCGCTATCCCACTGAACAGGAGGCGCCCGGCACCTTCAATCGGCGTAGCGCCATCCACGCGCGAATTTTGGCGCTTGAAGAAATCGTTAAAACCTCACCGCATCTCGTGCTTGAATCCCTGGTCGGGATCTCGGCGAGTGAACTCGCCACACGCGCCGTCGCTTCTGCGGCTTATCGCTATGCCTTACTTGAACTCAATCCCTTCGTGCTGCTGGGCGACGACGCGTTGTATGCAACTCGGCCTGCGCTCGAGCTGGCGCGCTTCAGTCCCGATTATCTCGCGGAT
>JANOVQ010000596.1:0-4077 GCA_031417495.1 Pseudomonadota bacterium
TCCAAAGCGCCCGCTGAAGCTGTCGTATTCGGACTCGAAAAATCCAGCGCATCTAGGTGAAACCACGTCCCCGCCGTTAAACTCGTCGCGTCCGTGCTGTATTGAAAATCCAGCCGATCCGCGCGCGCCGCCGTCCCCAAACGCCAATGCTCGCCCGTAAACGAAATCTCCAAACTGGTAATCGTTTGCCCCGTGTTATTGGTGAAGCACGCGCCGACAGTCGCAATCAGCGAGCCACTTTGCACGCTGCCGAACGCGCGGTCGCTGCCGATGCCAAAGCTGTACGTGTCACCCGCATTGCTGGAGCCGTCGCCCGCCGTGTACACCGCATTGGCATTCGCGCCCGTCTCACTAAAACTCCAGCCACTCGGCACAACCTCCGAAGTAGCGGCGGTGGCAAGCGAGTTGAAATTTTGCGTGTGGGCGGTGCCGAGCGCGGTGAGGCTAATGCCGGACGCCGCGCGCGTCGTGGATAAGCGAACAAAGCCAGCGATAGTGAAGAACAGAAGAAGGGTAATGGAAGTGATGCGCATGCGTTGTTTCATTGGATTCCAGTTAGTATTTGCAGGGGAAGGCAGATACTACTAGCGAAGGCGAGGAAAGTCGAAAGGGGGGAGGAAGAAGAACGCGAGATTACGGAACAGACGAAAATAACGAAACACACGAAGCCGAGATTTCTTTTGGTTTGTTTCGTTATTTCTGTTTGTTTCGTAATCTCGTTCTTTCCTGGCTACTGCACACACGTCGGCGCATAGACGGGAATCGTCAGCGTCGCGCTGGTAAACCGCAGCACATGCAGATAATGCCCTTGATTGAACCCTTTCGGATTCAGGTTGATCATCGCGCCGATCATCGCGCCATTGTCGCGTTGATTGAACCGCAGCCATCCGGTGCGCCCCGGCGGAATGATTTGCCCCAGCGGCGGCGACGTGCGCGGGAAGCCATTATTCAAGCGGTTAATCAACTGACACTGCCCTGTCCCCTGCACAAAGCTGTAGCCAATCTCACGGTCGTTGTAGACCACACCCGCCAAATTGCTCAGCCGCGCCGCCGCGCCATCATTCAAATTGCCCCCGATGCGATTTAGAATCAGCAACGTGTCATTGCCTTCGAGCGGACTCGGCAGGTTGTTGACCGCCAACGTGTGCGGCAACAAACTGTATTGCACGCCATCGAATTTCAGCGTTGCCGAACTGTCTGCCGGATTGCACGCGAACACGCCCGTCGGCAAGGCCGCTATCGCCTGCGCTTCGAAATTCGCCGCATGCCCCGAAGCCAGCTTCACGAATTCGCTGCCGATCAGAGCATTGAAGTTGGTCGGACAGCCACGCGCATCCACCGCCACCGCGATCACGTACCCCGTCGTCACCGGATCAAAGTCCGAGGCCAGAAACGAAGCCGTTTGATTCGGTGTCAGACACAGCGTCGTATCGGCGACGGTGCAATCCTGCTGGCTGACAAAAAACACATGCACATAGGCCAGGCGCGTCGGGTTAATGTTGGTGAAATTCAGCCGCGTATTGACCGAGCCAAAGTTGTTCACCTCCGACGTGTAGAGCGGAAAGACCAAGACACTGCCCGCCACGATTGGCGGCAGCGGCAACGGCGCAAGCGCAACAACAAAGGGCGAGAGCGACGTGACGCGGGCGCTGATTTCTCTGGTGTCAAAATTTGGGGCAGGGCTATCTGGGGCGAGAATCGTACGATCCACGAGCTGCTCATTCTCGCCGTGCAAGACCCGCCAACGTGCGAAGGCGTCGCTAGTTGTGATTGGAAGGTCGTGGAAGGTCACTGTGACCGGGCCGGAAAAAGTGGCTGTGGTTGTGATGTCGAAAGCAATATTCAACCCATTCAGTAAATATCCGTTTGGTAAATTCCCAGAGGTCGCTTGTATCGGTGTTACATTGGTCTGTCCTTCTGCCGTTACACTAGCAAAACAAACGGTCAGTTTACCGAAAGTGAGACAAACATCCTGCCCTGTGGGCGTGTTCGCATTGAAAGAAAAGATAGGACTTTCCGCTGAATTATTGAAGAGATACGCATCTGGTTGTGACGCTACAACGTGAAACGTCGAAAGCCCTGTTCCTTCTGCGGTAGACCGCACCACGATTTGAAATACACTTCGTGCGCCAGCATTCATGGTCGGAATTTCACATGTCAGGAAATTCCCTTGCTTATTACATTGTCCTTGTGGCACCGAGACAAAATCCACATCGCTTGGCAGTTCCGTTGTCAAGATGACATTCGTAGCGGTTTCTGGGCCGAAGTTTTCGACGGTTACAGTATAGGTCAAGTTATCCCCCGGTTTGGTGGAAAGGGATGAGGCATTAACTGTTACTCCCAGGTCTGACGTTAGGATTGAACCATTTGCTTTACGAAACTGTGTAGGCAATAACTCGCTGGCCGCAGTTTTTATGGCCTCCAGTAAATCAGGCTGAATCAAGTTATCTGGGAATCCCGTGGAGGCTGCCTGTTCTTGCACAATAAATTGCGCGCGAATCATTTCAATCAGCTCACTATCTGCGCCTAGTGCTTGTAAGGTTTCGATAAACGAATCGGGAAACCCATTGGCTGCCAGTTCCGTTTGCGCTTGTAAAATCTCGTCAGCCGTCACAGGCAAAGGTGCAAACCCCGCAGCGATCAAAGCCTGATGAAGATTCGTTCGCAGTGTGATTTCCAGATTCAGCAGGTAAGCAAGTTGGAACTGGTACCGCTCCATCGCCTGCACCTGCTTGTCTTCCCAGAATGTATCCCCCGCCTCTAAAGCACCATCGGCACGGTTCATCGCGGTATACATCGCCTGAGCGTAAGCGATAATCCATAGCTGGTTCTCAAGAAATGCATTGTAGCGATTTACCACCGTTTCTACCTGCAATCGTTGCCCCGGATCACTGGGGAGTGGCTCCGTGGTCTCCATCCGCAACGCTTCAGGGAGTATGGGTTGATCAATAATGGTGAAATTTGGATCCGGGGGGTCTAAGGAAAGATTATTGATTTTGTTTGCTGCAACAGACGAACTCCCACGAATTTGATGCGATAGGGAAGTGTTACAAACTACGGCTCTTGACAGCGGTACGCGGTTTATATATTCAAAAATGGGGTCGGAAAATGAACCACTTCTTCGAACAGTCACCTTTTCCGCATTTTTAAGATCCTTTGAGACACAAGAATACCTATTCGTCTTTCCTCTCTCGTATATAGTGCCCGCGGTGGATGGGTCTGGCCGTGCGATAACCCAGTTCCCTATGGTTGTCCCAGATGGTCTGCTCGATACCTCCCCTCGAAAACTAACTGTGCTTTTTGAGCTACTATTGAGACAGGTAGGAAAACGGTCCAGCGGAGATAATTGGTATTGCGGGAGCGTATACGGACAAGGAATATATTGCGGCGTAATATTAACCGGGATTGTTGTATCTCGTCCGATTATCTTCTTGGCTAATGTTGAAAGGATGCTCTTGCTACTTTGAGAGAGACGTTCTTTTCTCTTGAGGCGCACTTTAATAACAGCCGATTCCGTCGAACTGGCATTTTGGATATACGCCTTAAAAAGCTCGCAATCCGCTTCCATTTTATAGGTGAAGGCGGTAGGGACTGCATAGTTATTCACTCGGGCGGAAAAACTACGACTACTTTCTATTATCAATGGGCGATTTTGCTGATTCTTGCCCGGCCTGGCATCGCGGAGCGTGGCTTCAATATAAACTGTATCCCCAGCCTTTACGCCCTTGATTGGAAGATAAGTGGGATTGCTACCTTTCACGCTAAAGGTTTGGTCGGATACTGCTTCAGCCACTGCGATTGATACGCTCACCGAATCTGCGCGTCGCGTTGCCTGCGCTTCAGGAGAAACCGTTGGCTGGCGCATGGACAGAAACTCGGCGAAAAATGTCGGCTGGTAAACGGGAACAATTAACGTGGCGCTGGTATAGCCTGTTTTCATCAAGGGCTGAATAGTGCCGCTCATGGCTGAGGTTCGCGGCGTTAACAACACTCCGACTCCACCCCCTATAGCAAAACGCATTGTGCCGGTTTGGCCGCTTGGAAGTAAGCTGCTCAAACCGCCTGACACCACTGGGT
>JANOVQ010000597.1:0-9187 GCA_031417495.1 Pseudomonadota bacterium
GCGGGGATGTTTCGCTGAAAACTGCTGACTCAGGCGGCCATTGTGGTCGCCATGTTCCAACTCTTAAGCTCAGGCATGACATGCGTGGCGAAAGTGCGCAACGTGCGCTCCACCGCCGCATACGGCATGCCCGCAAAGCGCAGGCACAACATGGCATCGTAGTCGCCTACCAGCTGGCGGCGCGCCTGGATTTTGTCGAGAATTTGTTGGGGGGTGCCCCAGACCTGGCCAGCGACATAGGCATCCGAAATAGCTTCTACGCCGGCGTCCCGCATGACCTTGGCGGTTTCACCGTACTCCGCATAACCCTTGGTGGTCGCGAAATGATCACCCATCATTTCGTAGTGATGGAAGAGGCTTAAGAGATAACGCCGAACGTGGGTGGAAGCAATTTCGGCGGCGCGATCAGCGCTGGTGTCGCACACACAGAAATCCACAAAGAACGGGACTGGCGGTGCCGTCTTGTGCTGCGCACGATAGGCTTTGGCGTAGGTCTGGACTTCCTGTTGATGGACTTCCATCGGCTTGTAGGCGAACTGCATCATCTTGACGCCGTGCTTGGCCGCTTCGAGCACCGAATCCCCGGACATCGCCACCTGCGCAGTACGCCCCTTGAAGGTTTTAGTGGGGCGGGGTCGGATCATCGCGCGCGGTTGTTTAAAGAACTCACCATCGTGCGCTTCCATAACCCCCGTTTCGAGCGCCTGTAAAATCATCGGCACAGCTTCATCAAAGCGCGGCCGGGATTCGTCCATCGACACGCCCATTTGTGCATATTCGCGGCGCGAGAGCCCGCGCCCGAGGCCGAGCACCATGCGGCCCCCGCTGAGTAAATCCAGCAGCGCGACCTTTTCGGCCACGCGCAGCGGCTGAATATTCCAGGGCACGATCACCGCGCCAGTCATGAGCTTGATGCGGCGAGTCTTTGCCGCGAGATGGGCGAGATACACGAAATTGTCCGGACACAGCGCGTAGTCCTCGAAATGGTGTTCGACCATGGACACTAAATCGTAGCCGAGCTCGTCAGCGAGAATTCCGCTGTTGAGTTCCTCTTCGTAGACCTGGGCATCCGTGATTTTGTCGTAACCGAAACTCTGTGCGATTTGGCAAATCCCAATTTGCATGACCGTTCTCCTCGTGCTTAGGCGGCAGCTAGAGTGCCGCCGCGATGTCTGAAGAAATTTTCTCCGGCGTCTCCACGCTGCCGTAGCGTTGCAGAACCGGGCAGCTGCGCGGGCAATGGCCGAACCGTGGCACAGCTCGGGCGCGAGGGCAAGCAGGCCAGCTTCCTGGTCATTCGCTCGACAGCGCAGACCGCGGCGCCGAGCGTTGCACGCTGAGGGCGGGTAATTTCTCCGACAGTGGTTCTAAGCCCCACCCAAGTCCGCTAGGCTGCGGGGCGGCGCATTTATTTATTTCAAAGGAGAAGCCCTTGTATCCAGGACTGCACGCCCAGACTCATCCGGACAAGCCCTGTTTCATCATGGCGAGCAGCGGGGAAACGGTCACCTTCGCCGAGTACGAACAACGCGCTAACCGTTGCGCGCACCTTCTTCGTCAGCACGGCCTCAAGCGACTCGATCATTTCGCGATCTTCATGGAGAACAACTCGCGTTACCTCGAAATCTGCGGGGCCGGTGAACGCACCGGACTGTATTACACCTGCGTGAATTCCTATCTCACCGCTGATGAACTCGCGTTTATCGTCAATGACAGCCAATCGAAGGTGTTGATCACCTCACGCGCGAGGCGCGAAGTGGCGCTCGCAGCGATTAAGCAATGCCCCGACCTGATCCTGCATTTGATCGTCGATGGGAGCGGCGATGACGGCCCGTTCATCGACTATGCAACGGCGGTCGCGGGGTGTCCCGTCACGCCGATCGCTGATGAACAACTCGGCTGCGCGATGCTGTATTCCTCGGGCACGACGGGTCGTCCGAAGGGCATTCTCCGGCCGTTGGCAGAGGTGCCCCCGGCCACCTGGTTGCCGCTGTATCAATTCGTCAACCAGCTTTGGTTGTATCGCAATGAAATGGTCTATCTGTCACCGGCGCCGCTCTATCACTCGGCGCCGCAGGCGGCCGTCGGGCTCGCCATTCGCAACGGCGCGACCTCGGTCATCATGGAGCGCTTTGATCCCGAGCAGTATCTCGCCTTGGTCGAGCAATATCGCGTCACCCACAGTCAGTTAGTGCCCACCATGTTCAGTCGCATGCTCAAGCTGCCGGAGACGGCACGCTTGCGTTATAAGCTGTCCTCGTTGGAGATGGCGGTCCACGCTGCCGCGCCGTGCCCGGAGCAGGTTAAGCACGCGATGATGGAATGGTGGGGACCCATCGTGCATGAGTACTACGGGGCCACTGAGGGCCTGGGTTTTACCGCATGTACCCCGCAGGAGTGGCTGGCGCATCCCGGCACTGTTGGGCGAGTGCTCCTCGGCGAATTACATATCCTGGATGAAGAAGGAAGACCCTGCGCGAGTGGCACCCCCGGCACTGTATGGTTTAAGACCGCCACCCCGTTTGAGTATTACAACGATGCGGCCAAGACCCAGGAAGCGCGCTCCGCCGACGGCAGCATGAGTACCGTGGGCGATGTGGGTTATGTGGATCAGGATGGCTTTTTGTATCTCACTGATCGCAAGACCTACATGATTATTTCCGGCGGCGCGAATATTTATCCGCAGGAGTGCGAGAACCTGCTGATTACGCATCCCAAAGTGGCGGATGCCGCGGTGTTCGGGGTGCCGAATGAGGATCTCGGCGAAGAAGTGAAGGCGGTCGTGCAGGTGCTGCCAGGGATCGTCGCCGACGCCACCTTGGCCACGGAATTAATTGCCTTCTGCCAGCAACACCTGGCACGGCAGAAATGTCCGCGCTCGGTGGACTTCGAGGCGGAGCTACCGCGCCTGCCGACCGGTAAACTGTACAAACGGGTGCTGCGCGATCGTTACTGGGGGGATAAGAAGACGCGGATTGTGTGAGCGGGATTGCCATGTCGCTGCGCTCCGCACAACGCCATGGCTTGGACTCTCGGCGCGGCGCTAAGCCGCGCTTAGGGTGAACCCGGCATAACCGGTGGCGACGACCTCATTGCACTTCTGGACATAGGGCGGGAAGCCGATATAGGGCATAAAAATGCGCGTTTTGCCCGGCACATTGGCGCCCAAATACCACGAATTGCAGGAGTTGAAGAGGGTGCCCGCCGCGACTTCGTTGACGTGCGCGACCCAGGCGTCCTCGGCTTCCACGGTCGGTTCGATTTGACGCAGGCCGACGTGCCGCAGGTGGTCGATGCAGTCGCCGATGAATTCCACATGCTGTTCGATCGAGGTGATCATGCAGGTGAGCACCGACGGGCTACCCGGACCACTGATCGTAAACAGATTCGGGAAGCCCGCCGTGGCGAGCCCCAGATAAGTCCGCGGACCCGCGGCCCACTTGTCCTTCAGCCTGATGGCGTTTTTGCCGCGAATGTCGATGCGGTTGAGTGAACCGGTCATCGCATCGAAGCCGGTCGCGAAAACGATCGCATCAACTGCGTATTCGCGTCCACCGACCATCACGCCGGTGGCGGTGATCTCGGAAATCGGCGTTTGACTGACATCCACCAATGTCACATTGGCACGATTGAAGGTCTCAAAATAATTGGTGTCCGCACAGATGCGTTTGCAACCGAAGACAGCTTTGGGCGTAAGCAAATCGGCAATCGCGGGGTCATTAATCTTGGCGCGGATTTTCTCGCGCACGAAATCGGCAATCGTTTGGTTTACCTCGTCACTGATCAGCAGATCGGCAAACGCGCCGTAGAAGAATAAGCCCCCCTGGCGCCAACGCTTTTCACACTCGGCGCGGATTTCAGCGGGCGTCGCCTGCGCGGCGAGTCGATCACTCATGTCGGTATCCCAGGCCAGCAGCTGGTTTTTCCCGGCTTCACGCAGCGCGGCGTAATTGGTCTTGGTGTGGGTCCGTGCGGCCTCTGTCAAAGGGCCGTTGAAGGCCGGGATCGAGTAATTCGGAGTGCGCTGAAACACCGTGAGGTGGCTCGCCTGCTCTGCAAGCAACGGAATTGATTGCACGGCGGACGAGCCGGTCCCGATCACCGCCACGCGCTGGCCGCTGAAATCGGCACCCGCCAACGGCCATTGCCCCGTGTGGTATTGAGCGCCTTTGAAGGCACTGAGGCCTTTGATGTCAGGCAGATTGGTCGAGGACAAACAACCCGTCGCCATGATGCAGAACTGCGCTTTGAAACTATCACCCTGCGCCGTGGTTACGGTCCACAACGCCGAGTCTTCAGCGTAGGCCGCGGACTGTACACGGGTGTTGAATTGAATATCCTGGCGCAGGCCGAAGCGCTCGATCACGTGCTCCACATACCTGAGGATCTCCGGTTGCGAGGCGTAGCGTTCGGCCCAATCCCATTCTTGTTCGAGTTCATTTGAGAACTGATAGGAGTACTGCATGCTCTCGATGTCGCAGCGGGCACCGGGATATCGATTGAAGTACCAGGTGCCACCTGGCCCGCCGGCCGCTTCAAGGACTCGCGCGCGCAGTCCCGCCGAGCGTAGACGATGGAGCATGTACAGTCCGGCAAAGCCGGCCCCGATGACGATGGCGTCAAAATCCGAGTGGGTGGAAGTAGTCATCAATCTCTCCTGCGGAGCAATTTAGGCGACTGCCGGCCGGCCGGCGAAGTGGCCCGGCAGTATACTGAAATCCGGCGCTTGAACTCACCCGCCAGTTACCCTCAGACACCCAGGCTTATGGTTAGTCAGCTGCCCTCGCGTCAAATGAACCCGCAGTCCGTTGCGGTGTCGCGATGGAGTTGATGGTTTGGTGGCTGGCGAGTGCAGCGTTGCTGGCGGGATTCGTGGACGCGGTGGCCGGTGGCGGCGGCTTACTGCAACTGCCTGCGCTGTTGGTGAGCTACCCGACGCAACCGCTGGGCATGCTTTTCGGGACGAATAAGCTTGCCTCGATCTGGGGCACGCTCGCGGCGGCCGGCCGCTACGCTCAGCGCGTGCAGTTTTCCTATGCGTTGCTAATTCCTGCGGTGAGCGCCGCCCTCGTCGGCGCGTGGTGCGGCGCGCGGGCGGTCACGTTGCTGCCCATGACTTGGATGCGCCCGTCAGTGCTGGTGCTCCTGTGCGGAGTCGCCTTCTATACCGTGCTGAGTCCCAATCTTGGCACGCAACACACGCCGCGTCTTCAGAAGCGCCAGGAGATTGCGGCGGGGATCGCGATCGCGGGCGTGCTCGGTTTTTATGACGGGCTGTTCGGTCCCGGCACTGGCGCATTCCTGATTTTCTTATTGGTACGCGTGCTTGGCTACGATTTTCTGCATGCCTCGGCCTACGCCAAGGTCATCAATGTGGCGACCAACCTTGCGGCGCTCGCCTTCTTCGTGCCGCATGGCTGGGTGCTGTGGGCAACGGGCGGCATCATGGCGGCATGTAATGTCACGGGTGCCTTGCTGGGCAGCCATTTCGCGCTAAAACATGGCAGCCAGTTTATCCGGCGGATTTTTCTGGGGGTGGTCGCGACGTTGATTCTAAAACTCGCCTACGACACCTGGCTCGCAGTGACTGCCCAGACTTAATTCACGAGCGCGGCGACACAGGCTGCAGCCACCAGCCCATCCTGTTCCGAACTCCCGCCTGAGGCGCCTACGCCGCCGATAATTGCGCCGTTACGAACGATCGGTAGACCACCGTCGATCGGCAAAATGCCAGGCAAGGCCAGGATCCGCAGGGCCGCGCCGCCTTGTGCGATCAGATCCTCGAAAAATTTAGTGGGTCGGCGAAACGCGACCGCGCCCTGGGCCTTCTTAAGGGCCGGTTGGACCGAACCGAACTGCGCGTTGTCCATGCGCTCGGTAAGGACGGTGTGGCCGCCGCTATCGACTATGGTCACGACCATCAGCCATTGATTTTTGGTGGCTTCCGCCTGCACCGCTGCCGCGCAGGTGCGGGCATCAGTGAGCGAAATCGCGGGGCCGTAGGGAAGTGGCTGTGGCGTGGGGGCCTGCGCGAAGGTAGTGGCGGTGGTGCACAGGGTCAGCGCAACCGCGGCCCAGTGGGATTTCTTATGCATGCGAGACTCCTTAATTTTTTCTGAAACAACGGCGCCACACCATGAGGAAGACCTCGACCCCTCCCTTGCACGGCCAGTTGAGGGGCGAGTGTACCGGATCAATAGAACGGGATTTTGCTCGGTGCGCCAGCCACCTCGCGGACCACTCGCGGCACTAGATACCCCGCGAGCCGCGTCTGCAGCGCAGTCTGTAGCGCGCGCACCTGCTCCTCGGCCACATAAAAGTGCGCGGCTCCCCGCACGGGGTCCAGCAAGTGGAGGTAGTAGGGAAGGATTCCGGCGCTGAAGAGGGCTTCCGATAAGTTGACCAAAACCTCAATCTCATCATTCACGCCGCGCAAGAGTACGCTTTGATTGAGCAGGGTCACCCCCTGCTTAGCCAGTGCCGCGCAGGCCGCGACGACCTCCTGATCAATTTCCTGCGCATGGTTAACATGCATTACGAGAACTGTCTGCAAGCGTGATCGCGCCAGACAATCCAGTAATGCTGCGGTGACGCGGGACGGTAACACCAGCGGCACACGCGTATGGATCCGGAGTCGACGTAGATGGGGGATGGCGCTTAGCTGGTGCAACAACCCAGCCAGCTGGGGGTCGTGCATCAGGAGCGGATCGCCACCACTCAGAATCACTTCGTTGAGCCGGCTATCCTGCGCAATCGTACAGACGGCGGCTGCGAGCTGCGGGGAGCCGACAGCCCCCTGATAAGGAAATTCACGGCGGAAACAGTAACGACAATTGACCGCACAGGCGCCGCTCAGGAGCAACAAAGCACGCCCATGATATTTATGTAGAAAGCCAGGCAGGCGCTGCGCGCCCAAATCCCCCACCGGATCGGCCGTGAAACCGGCGACTTCGCGCAACTCATCGCGAATCGGTAGCACTTGCCGCAGCAGCGGATCAGTGGGGTCGCCCATCCGCATGCGGCGCGCATAAGGTTGCGGCACGCGGAACGCAAAACGCGCTGCAGCCTTCAGGTCCAGGTCCACCGCGTGTGGCGTGAGTTCGAGAAAGCGCAGCAGCGCTGCGGGCTGGGTGTAGGCCGCACGCAGTTCGCTGACCCACGCAGGCGACTCCGCTTTTTGAGGGCTTCGCGCTATCATGCATCGCCTTTTTTGATACGAGCTTCATTCTAATGGCGTCTTACAGCACGAACCAATTTAAACCCGGCGTAAAGATCATGATCGACGGCGATCCGTTCAATATCGTCGAAAACGAGATGGTCAAACCAGGCAAAGGCCAGGCCTTCAATCGCGTGCGCGTGCGTAACCTGCGCTCCGGACGGGTGATCGAGCGGACCTTCAAATCTGGCGACAGCGTAGAGGCGGCCGATATTGTGGAAGCGGAAATGCAGTATCTGTATGCGGATGGCGAAGCCTGGCATTTCATGAATCAGAGTACGTTCGAACAGATTCAGGCGTCGAACACGGTCGTCGGTGACGCCGGGCAGTGGCTCAAGGGCCAGGAAATCTGCAGCGTCATGTTATGGAACGGCGAACCCATCGGTATCACGCCACCAAATTTTGTCATCCTCAAGATCACGCAGACCGATCCCGGCATGCGTGGCGATACCGCGACTGGGGGCACCAAGCCCGCAACCCTGGAAACTGGCGCGGTGGTCCGGGTACCGCTCTTTATTGAAGAAGGCTCGTTGCTGAAGATCGATACGCGCAGCGGAGACTACGTCTCCCGCGCGAAAGAAGAATAGTCCCGCGTCGCCCGCCGTGGCGCGCGACTCCTCGCTTCACTGGCGCCCCAGCGCCAGCTTTGCTGCAATCCGCAGGCGCGCAGTCCTTTTAAGCGACATTCGGCAGTACTTTGCGCGCGCCGGTGTGCTCGAAGTCGCGACCCCGGTCCTGGCGCGCTATGGCACGACCGATCCGGCCTTAGTGAGCTTTACGGTGCCCGACACCGGCGGCACACGCTATCTGCAGACCTCCCCCGAATCCGCGATGAAGCGCCTGTTGGCCGCCGGGAGTGGCGATGTTTATCAGATCGCACACGCCTTCCGGCGCGAAGAGGGTAGTCGCCTGCATCAAGAAGAATTTACATTGCTTGAGTGGTATCGCGTGGGCTTCGATCATCATCGTCTGATGGCGGATGTCTGCGCGCTTCTGCACGCGGTTGGGTTCACTTTGCCGCTCGAGAAACACCCGTATGCCGAACTGTGCCTTGAGCATGCAGGGCTCGATCCCCATCGTACGGCGACGGCCGCTTTGGCTGATTTCGCGGCCATGCACGGTGCCGTCCTGACGGTGCCGAGCACCCTTGATCGCGCGCTCTTACTCGAGTGGATTTTTGGCTGTGCGGTGTTGCCGCGATTGCCGCGTGATCGCGCGCTGCTGATTTACGATTTCCCCTGTGAGCAGGCGGCCTATGCCAGGTTACGTCCCGGTTCACCGGCAGTCGCCGAGCGTTTCGAAGTGGTGGTCGGGGAAATCGAACTCGCGAATGGCTTCCATGAAGTAACGAACAGCGAAGAACAGCGCGCGCGACACCAGCGGGAGAATGCCCGGCGCGCCAGCGCAGGGCTGCCCCAGGTGCCACTCGATGAGCCATTGCTGGCGGCGCTGAGCGCCGGCCTGCCAAATTGCGCAGGGGTCGCCCTGGGGCTCGATCGCTTATTGATGTGCCTGCTGCAGGTGCCGACTATTGCCGAGGTTGTCGCGTTCGCAGACTAGAAACGTAAGCCAGGATCCGTTCCGGCCGGTGCATTTGCATCCGTAGACAGACGCCGCAGTAGCGCGCGCGCTTCATTCATTGAGGCAAATTCGACGGGTTTGCTGAAGAGGAGCTTTAAAAGATCCCGGGCTTTGTCCTGCGCGCCCGTGGCCGCCCAGGCATAAGCCTGATGGAACTGAATATTCGGCTCTGCCGGCAAGAGCGCGCGTGCTTTCTCAAACAGCGGCAAGGCCTCTTGCGCGCCGTCGTGGCGCACCAGGATCCAAGCCAGGGTATCTGCGGCTTCAGCGCTGTTCGGCAGCGCCTGGTAGGCACGTTGGGCCAGACCCAATGCGCGTTCGTCCTCTGCTTGATCGTAGAGCCAGGCCAAATTATTGAGCGCTATCGGATTCTCTGGCGCGTGCTTGAGC
>JANOVQ010000598.1:0-3220 GCA_031417495.1 Pseudomonadota bacterium
CGACGCGACCGGCCTTGATGCACTAGAGACTGCCTATGTCGAGACTGCCGCCACGTTACGAGCACTCGCCCATGGCTGAACGCGGCGCGCGGCTGCTGATCGCCGACGACAATAAGGTCAACCGGCTGCTGCTAGCGCGCAGCGTGGAGCTGCACGGCCATCGCGTGGCCACCGCCGAGAACGGCCGCGTGGCGCTCGAACTATGAAGACGCGAACCGTTCGATTTGATGCTACTCGACATTGAAATGCCCGAGATGGATGGCTTCCAGGTCATGGAACAACTGGCGGCCGATCCGCAATTGCGCGACCTGCCGGTAATCGTGACGAGTTCGCTTGAAGGCCTCGCGCATGTGGTGCGCTGTATCGAGCTCGGCGCGGACGATTATCTGCACAAGCCGGTGAATCAGGTCCTGCTCAAAGCGCGCATCGATTCCAGCTTGGAAAAGAAACGCCTGCGCGATCAACAGAGAGATCTGGTCAAGCGCTTCGCGACCGCCGAGGTGGCGAGCGATCTGCAGCAATCGGGCTTCGCACTGGGCGGGCGTCGGCTGCACGGGACGGTGATGTTCTGCGACATTCGTGGCTTCACCAGCCTGGTGGAAACGCAACCGCCGGAAGAAACCATCGAACTACTCAACGCCTACTACGCGCTGATGTTCGAGGCTATCGCTGCGCAAAGCGGCGTGGTAAATCAGATGATCGGCGATGGGCTGATGGCCATCTTCGGCGCCCCGCTACCGCTGCCCGAACCCGCACTCGCCGCGGTACGCGCGGCGCTCGACATGATTGAGATGATCGAATTGCTGAACGCCGAGCGTGCCACAGAGGACAAGCCGCCGATCGCGATCGGGATCGGCATTGCAAGCGGCGAGATGATCGCCGGCTACACCGGCACCCAAACCCGCGCCACGTACACCTGCATCGGCGATACCGTAAATCTCGCCGCGCGGCTGGAGGCGCACACCAAGGTCGCCAGTCACGCCATCTTGATCGACGCTGACACGCACGAAGCGCTGGCGGCACGACTGCCGACTTACGCACTCGGGCCGGTGGCGTTCAAGGGCAAGGCGCATACCGTAGAAGTGTTCGTAGTGGGTGCGCAGAACGCCGGTGGTTGAGGTTCGGGTTCGCAGGGTTACCCCTACCCCAGACCCGCGATCATTGAACCGTTGTTTGCGATGTTGGGGTTCGCATGCGCTCACCCCGACACTTCCCCTACAGCACGCGACACGCCTCCTCAAAGGTGGGGCGCGGATTACGCGGATGCAGTTTGCTCGGATCGCCATAACCGAGATTGCATAGGAAGTTCGACTTCCAGCGTCCTTCCGGAAAGAACTCGGCATCCACCTGCGCATTATCGAAGCCGGACATCGGCCCGCAATCGAGACCGAGCGCACGCGCTGCGATCATCAGATAGCCACCCTGGAGACTGCTGTTCCTGAACGCAGTCGTCGCCGCCAACTCGGCGTTGGTGGCGAAGGCTGTGCGCATATCGCGGGCGGGATAAAGTTGCGGTAACAGATCGTAGAACTGGTTGTCGTAAGCAATAATCGCAGTGGTCGGCGCGCGCAAGGTTTTTTCCACATTCCCCTCGAAGAGACAGGGCTTGAGCCGCGCCTTGGCTGCGGCCGAGGTGACGAAGACCACGCGCATCGGACAACAATTAGCACTCGTCGGTCCCATCTTGGCGGTGTCGTATACGCGACGCAGGAGTTCTGCGGCCACCGCACGTGCCTGCCAGGCGGCATACGAGCGCGCCTCCTCAAAAATTTGTTTGGTATCGCTTGGCGTAGTGGTCATGTGTCCTCTTAGGGCTCGCTGTAGATGAGGTCACCATGACACATTTCCCGATTTAGCGCCTAGCGCGCTCGCACGGCGCGAGACTGGCTTCCGCGCATCGAGTGCTATAGTGCCGAGCCTCTGGTAAGACAAAGAGGACGCAAATGAACAGCACCATGTTGGGCGAACTCAAGGTCTCCGTCATTGGGCTCGGCTGCATGGGGATGTCGCAATCCTACGGCGAGGCCGACCCTGCGGAATCTGCGCGTACCTTACATCGCGCGCTGGATCTCGGAATCACCTTTCTCGATACCGCGAACGCCTACGGCGGCGGTCGTAACGAGGAGCTGCTCGGCACGGTCCTGCCGGGGCGGCGGAACGCTTTTGTGCTCGCCAGCAAGTTCGGGATCGTGCGCCACGCCGATGGCACTCGCGGCATCGATGGCCGCCCCGAACAGGTCGCACTGCGCTGCGAAGAAAGCCTGCGCCGGCTGCATACCGATCATCTCGATCTGTATTACCTGCATCGGCTCGATCCCAATGTTCCCATCGAAGACACGGTGGGCGCCATGGCACAACTGGTGAGCGCAGGCAAAGTGCGCTATCTCGGCCTCTCGGAGATCTCTGCGAAAACCTTGCGCCGCGCACACGCTGTGCACCCAATCACGGCGGTACAGTCCGAGTATTCGTTATGGACACGCGACCCAGAAGCCCAGGTGTTGCCGGCGTGTCGTGAGCTGGGGATAGGCTTCGTGCCGTTTAGCCCGCTCGGCCGCGCGATGCTGACCGGTCGTCTTAACGATAATGTCCTGCCGACGAACGATCTGCGGGCCGATATGCCGCGCTTTATGGGGACGAACTTCCAGGCTAACCGCAAACTCGTCGCGCGCCTGGAAGCATTCGCGGCGGAGCGCGGCTGCACTGCCGCGCAGCTCGCGCTGGCCTGGCTAATCGCGCAAGGAACGGGCATTGCACCCATTCCTGGCACGAAGCGCGTGACGTGGTTGGAAGAAGACGTCCAGGCCGCTGACCTCACACTGAGTAGCACGGATAGTGCTTTCCTCGCGGCGTTATTGGCCCCTGCGAACATTGCCGGCGAGCGCTATCCGCCGTCGCTGATGAAGTCGATCGATCAGGATTAGCGCGAGTTAAAAATAACCCGGCTAGTTTTTACCAGCCGACAAGACACTTTTAGCCGCCACTGCCAGCAGGAAAACCACTAGAAAAACGCTGGGCACGCCCGGCAGAAAAGCAATCAGTCCGATCAGGTCCGGCTGACCCAGTGGACTCGGTCCTATGCTGAGTCCACGATTGGTGGACGCATTGCCCAGCCAATAAAACACCGTGAAGGACCACGCGATATAGATAAAACCATAGGCAACGAAACGTTGCATGAATTCGCTCAGGCGCAGGATGGGTAACGCCAGCGCCACCACGATCA
>JANOVQ010000599.1:0-3004 GCA_031417495.1 Pseudomonadota bacterium
GCAACGGCATGGATCCCGAGTACGCGGTGATCGGGCGGGTGGCGCGGCGCATCTGGGCGCGTGCAATGCGTGATCGCTATGGTGCGAGCCCGCGCAGCCAGATGATGAAGTATCACATTCAAACCTCGGGCCGCAGTCTGCATGCGCAAGAAATCAGCTTCAACGATATCCGCACGACCCTGCAGGCGCTGTATGCGATCTTTGATAACACCAACAGCCTGCACACCAATGCATATGACGAAGCGATCACCACCCCTACCGAGGAATCGGTGCGGCGCGCAGTCGCCATTCAGCTCATCATCAACCGCGAGTTGGGACTCAATTTCTGTGAGAACCCGCTCCAGGGCTCGTTCATCATTAATGAGCTCACGGATTTGGTCGAAGAAGCGGTTTACCAGGAGTTTGAACGGATCTCCGAACGCGGCGGCGTGCTGGGCGCGATGGACACCATGTACCAGCGTAGCAAGATTCAAGACGAGAGCCTGTACTACGAGAGCCTCAAGCACGACGGCAGTCTGCCTTTGATTGGGGTCAACACCTACCTACCAAAAAAGGGCCACGAAGATCAGGTGACCACCATCGAGCTCATGCGCTCAAGCGAGCAGGAGAAGCTGGACCAGATCACCGCCGTGCGGGCCTTTCAGTCCGCGCACGTGACGGAACGACCGCCACAGCTGGCGCATCTGCAGCAGGTGGCACGCAGTCGCGGCAATGTGTTTGAAGCCTTGATGGAGGCGGTGAAGGTCGCCTCGCTCGGCCAGATCTCGGGCGCTTTGTACGATGTGGGCGGCGAATATCGGCGGAACATGTAAGCGCGCGTCGCCACGCGCAGATGTCTATGAGCCTCATCGATGCCACCGGTATCGAACACCCGGTCGCCGGGCCGGGCGCGCGAATTGTGTGTTTGGTGCCCAGTATTACCGAGCTGTTGTGCGATCTTGGGCTCGCCTCCAACCTGGTCGGGCGCACGGGATTCTGTGTTCATCCGCGTGCGATCCTGCGCGCGATCCCGAAGGTAGGCGGCACCAAGGATGTCGATCTCGACAAAGTGCGCGCCTTGCGGCCAACCCATGTCATCGTCAATGTGGATGAGAACAGGCGCGAAACGGCAGCCGCACTGGCGGACTTCGTGCCGCAGGTGATCGTCACCCATCCGCTCGCGCCGCAGGACAACTACACGCTGTTCCGGCTGCTGGGTGGGATTTTCGGCGTGACCACGGCGGCAGAGAGTTTGTGTTCAGCACTGACTGACGCCCTCGCCGCGGTGGCCGGCGCAGCACGGCCGTCACGTAAGGTGTTGTACCTCATCTGGTACGAACCCTGGATGACAGTGAGCAGAGAGACCTACATCTCGCGCACTCTGGCCTATTTCAATTGGCATACCTTGCCGGCCGCGTCCGCGCAGCGCTATCCGGAAATCGATCTCCGTGAACTTGCCACGCAAGTTGACGAGGTGCTCCTAAGTACCGAACCTTTTCCTTTCCAGGCACGTCACGTGATCGCTACTCGGGCGTTATGCGGCGACGTGCCGGTCCGCCTGATCGATGGTGAAATGACCTCCTGGTACGGCTCGCGTGCGATCGCCGGGCTTCATTACCTCGATGCTTTCACGCGTGCTGCGGCAGCGGTGGCGGCGTGAGTCCGCGCGGCGAAATGGAATCTCCGTGTGTTTCCATTTGTCAGATTAACCGTGCAACCGGCGAGTGCGAGGGTTGTAAGCGCACTTTGCAGGAGATTGCGACGTGGCTGCAGTTCACGCCTGAAGAGCGGCGCCACATCATGGACGACTTACCGAATCGGCAACGAAAACGCAACGAACTTAAACGATAGCGATGAGAAAAAGGACTAAAAAGGGTAAAAAGGGGACGGTAAAAAGGGGACGGAGGGATTAAATTTTGACCAGTTCTACCTTTACATCAAAAGATAAGTAAAGTGTTTTAGCGTGACTGGTCAAAATTTAATCCCTCCGTCCCCTTTTTAAACGCCCTTTTTAAACGTACTTAAACGATAGGGGAGACGTTATGGATTTGCAGGATCTTACATTCTCGGTCGCGGACAGTATCGCGACCATCACACTCAACCGACCGAACGAGGCCAATGCGCTTAGCCTGCGCATGGCGCAGGATCTGCATCTGGTCGCCAATCATTGCGATGCCAACGCGGAAATTCGCGCGGTGATTCTCACTGCCACCGGCAAAATGTTTTGCGCTGGGGGGGATATCATCAGCTTTGCGAAGGCGGGCGAAGGTGTGAACGAGATGATGCGCAATATGACGACTTATCTGCACGCCGCCATCGCGCGTTTCCAGCGTATGAATCCCCCCTTGATTATGGCGGTCAATGGCACCGCTGCCGGCGCGGGCTTAAGCATCATGCTGACGGGTGACATTGTGCTGGCCGCGAGTTCGGCCAAGTTCACGATGGCCTATACCGGGATTGGTGTGTCTCCCGATGGCAGCAGCAGCTTTTTTCTGCCGCGGATTGTCGGTTCGCTCAAAGCCAAAGAGATGATGCTGCTGAATCCTCGCTACGATGCCGAGCAGGCCAAGGCAATGGGCTTGGTGACTGAAGTATTACCAGATGATCAACTCATGGCCCGCGCGCAGACCCTTGCCAGGCAGCTTGCGGCTGGACCGACCCTCGCCTATGGCGAAGTGAAACGACTTCTCGCCGACAGTTTCAATTCCAGTCTCGAGACCCAAATGGAATACGAAACCCGCGCGATTGCCGGTCTCACCCGCTATACGCATGATGCGCGCGAAGGCATCAAGGCGTTCAGCGAAAAACGCAAACCGGAATTCAAAGGAAACTAAGCCATGCGCGCAGTCGTTCTGCAGGAGATTGGCAAACCCGCGAATGTGCGCGTGGAAGAAGTGACCATGCCAGCACCGGGTCCCGGTGAGGTTCGCGTGACGCTCGAGGCCTCGGCGCTCAATCGGCGCGATGTGTGGATTACGCTCGGCGCGTATCCGCGGATCAAACTGCCGTCGATCAGCGGCTCGGA
>JANOVQ010000600.1:0-7791 GCA_031417495.1 Pseudomonadota bacterium
CCGTAACCTCGGCTGTGAATGTTCAGTCGCCTCAATCGAAGAGCCCTTCGCGGCATTCAATTCAGTGCTGCAACCACTGTTTCGCGACCACGCGGCGGATGTCACGGAAGAAAACCTCCAGGCGCGCTGCCGGGGCGTGATTCTGATGGCCGTCTCAAACAAGACTGGTCGCATGGTCCTCACCACTGGCAATAAGAGCGAGATGGCAGTCGGCTACGCCACGCTTTATGGCGACATGGCGGGCGGCTTCGCCCCGCTCAAGGATTGCCCGAAGACCTTGGTGTATCGCTTGGCCGAATGGCGGAATCGCTGCGAAGAGGTCATCCCACGGCGCGTAATCGAACGCCCGCCAACCGCCGAGCTGCGCCCGGATCAAAAGGACTCTGACAGTCTGCCGCCTTACGACGTGCTCGATCCCATTCTCGAACTTTATATCGAGCAGGATTTGACGCCGCAGGAAATCGCGCAGCGCGGGTTCGATTCGGCAGTGGTTAAACGCGTCGCCGGCATGGTCGATCGGAATGAATACAAACGCCGCCAGGCGGCACCCGGCGTGCGGATCACCCAACGCGCATTCGGGCGCGATCGGCGGTTCCCGATTACCTCGCGCTATTCGGAGCAGGATGAGGTGCCGGGCTGACAAGAATTAGGGACGGAGCGAACTCCGAACGCTAACCGCCGTCATCCCGGGCGAAGCCGCGTTAGCGGCGGAGACCCGGGATCCAAGGGCGTTTGATATTTCGTACGGAAATTAATTCATGCGCGTCCGCTTCACTTCCTCGATTCCCGGATGATTCGGATAATTCAACTCGAGCACGCGCAAGGTATCGTCGGAAAGAACGGTGAGTTCCAACACTTTGTAGGCTTTCGCGAGCAGTACTAGCGCTTCAGGCATGGCCGGCGATTGCTGGTAATTTTCGAGCACATAGCGCGCGCGGTTGGCAGCGGCCACGAAGGCGCCCCGTCGCATATAGAAATTCGCGACATTCACTTCATGCTGGGCCAGGATGTTGCGCAGATGTTTCATGCGCAATTGGCTGTCGCTGACATAGCGGCTTTCCGGAAAACTCCTGATGAGCTCGGAGAAATCATTGAACGCCTGCAGCGCGGCACCCGGATCACGCTGGGAGGGATCACGCGGCAGATAGCGCGCGGTGAGCCCCATATCGAGATTGAAATTCACGAGACCTCGCAGGTAGAACGCATAATCCGTGTGCGGGTGCGTGGGGTTGAGCTTGAGAAAGCGATCAATCGTGGCGAGCGCCTCTGCCCCTTCTTCTGATTTGTACTGGCAATAAGCCAATTCGATTTGCGCTTGCGCGGCGTAAGCGCCAAACGGATAACGCGCCTGGAGCTTTTCAAAGTATTCGATCGCGCTGGCGCACGAGCCGGATTCGAGGCGATCCTTGGCCGCAAAATAGAGCTTCTCTTCGGGCCAGTTTTCGGGCAATTCATCGGGATCTTTATCCGGCCACAAACCACAGGCCGAGAGCACCACGCTCATCGCCAGCATCAGCCACCATTTAGTCAACCGGAGTGAGCGCATAGATAACCGTAAAATCTGCATGAGAAAGCGTTACTTGATTCACTGCGCGGAACCGCGCGTGACGCATTCTAGCGGTTTGTTGGCCTCGCCACACCGCATTGCGAAAAAGCGCGCACAGGCCCGCTCATTCATGTGCTGTTAGACTGCCGGCATGGCACTCTTCGACCAAACCCACGAATTTGCGACCCCTCCAGCGTTGACCGGTCGGCGGCTGGATGCCGCGCTTGCCGACTTGTGCAGGGATTACTCCCGAACGGTCATCAAGGCGTGGATTGAAGCGGGTCGTGTCACCATCAACGGCGTACTCTGTCGCAAGCCGCGCGAAGTCGTGCACACTGCCGACCGCGTCGTCCTGTGCGCGACTTTCACGGACACCACCCACGTCGAGCCGCAAAAACTGCTCTTCGCATTAGCCTATGAGGATGACACCGTCCTCGTGGTCGACAAACCGCCAGGACTGGTGGTGCATCCGGGCGCCGGCAACCCGGACCGGACGCTCGTCAACGGCCTGTTGTACCGCTTCCCCGACCTGGCCGCTCTGCCGCGCGCGGGGGTGATCCATCGACTGGACAAGGACACTTCCGGTTTGTTGCTGGTGGCGCGTACTGCTGCGGCCTTTCAACATCTCACCCGCCAAATGGCCGCGCGTGAAATCCATCGCGTCTATGCGGCGCTGGTCCACGGGGTGCCGGTGGTCAGCGGCACCGTGAACGCCGCGATGAGCCGCGATCGCGTGCAGCGCACGCGGATGCGGGTGGCGCCGGGCGGTCGTGAAGCGATCACCCATTACCGCATTTTGAAACGCTTTCGCGCACATGCCCACCTTGAGCTCGCGCTGGAAACCGGTCGTACGCATCAGATTAGAGTCCACATGCAGCATCTCGGTCATCCCTTGCTTGGAGATCCCACTTACGCCAAAGGCCGTATCGCCCCGAGTCGCCTGTCCGCAACCTTGAAGATCGCGTTGAATCGGATAACCCGCCAGGCCTTGCACGCGAAACAACTCGAATTCGCACATCCTGTCACTGGCGAGATGGTGCGCGTGAAGAGTGCCTTACCGGCGGATTTCAGACGTGCGCTGCGCGCGTTAGGCGACGATCTAAAGACCGGCTCGAACCTTGACGATTGAGCTGCTGGTACCCGAGTGGCCGGCACCCTCGAATGTTCGTGCGGGGTGTACCACCCGCACGGGTGGCGTCAGTACGGGGCCTTATGCGAGATTGAATCTGGCCACGCACGTGGGCGACGATCCGCTGGCAGTCGCAACGAACCGCCAGCGACTGCGCGCAGCGCTGGATTTGCCAAACGAGCCTTGTTGGTTACAACAAACGCACGACCTGAACTTGGTGGAAGCCCGCATCCAGGCGATTCCGCCCAGCGCGGATGCCAGTTTTACCACTGTCCCCGGCCGGGTCTGCGCGATCCTAACCGCCGACTGCCTGCCCATTCTGTTATGTGATCGCGAGGGCACCATGGTGCTCGCGATCCATGCGGGATGGCGCGGTCTTTTAAATGGCATCATCGCCAGCGCGCTCGCAAGTTGCGCGCGACCCGGTGCCGATTGGTTAGCCTGGATCGGACCCGGGATCAGTGCTGAAGCGTATGTTGTCGGGGCCGATCTAGCGGCGCGATTCAGCGCCAAAAATCCCGCATATGCGCGCTATTTTGCCGCGCGCGAGCGCTTCATCCACGCGGATCTGCCGGGGCTGGCCGCCTATCAGTTGAGTGCTGCGGGTGTCACTTCCATTGCTCACTATGCAGGCTGCACAGCGCGTGAATCCGCGCGCTTTTTCTCCTATCGCCGGGACGGTGTTTGCGGACGCTTTGCGAGTGTGATCTGGTTGGCATAAGCAGGCCACAGTCGTGGTGGGTTCGATCATTCATCGGTCGCAGAGAGCAAATAGTCGCCGCCTGAACAGTCTGCGCAGCGGGACTTGATCAGACGCGTGCGCATCCCCATCTAAGGATCCAACTAGCAATCGTGATTGGAGCAGGCAGCTATGCGCGCTGACAAGATGACCACCAAATTTCAAACTGCGCTGGCGGACGCCCAAAGCCGCGCCTTAGGCCTGGACAATCAATTCATCGAACCCGTCCACCTCATGAGTGTCCTGCTCGAGCAGGAGGGCAGCACGGTGCGCCAGATTCTGACCAAAGCCGGCGTCGATGTGGCCGCCTGCCGCACCCAACTGGGCGATGCGCTTGGGCGGCTCCCCAAGGTTGAGGGGGTAAGTGGCGATGTGCATCCCTCGAACGATCTGGTGCGCCTGTTGAATCTCTCCGACAAACTCGCCCAGAAGCGCAACGACTCTTTTATTTCCTCTGAGCTATTTCTACTCGCAGCTCTCCAGGACAGTGGTGAGCTGGGTCGTCTGCTCAAACGCGCCGGGGCGCGCGAACCCGCGCTGACGCAGGCGGTGGATAGCTTGCGCGGCGGCGAGCGCGTGGCGGATGCCAATGCGGAGGAGAATCGCCAGGCCCTGGAAAAATATACTATCGACCTGACCGAGCGTGCGGCACAGGGCAAGCTCGATCCCGTGATCGGACGTGACGAGGAAATTCGGCGCACGATTCAAGTCCTACAGCGACGCACCAAAAACAATCCAGTGCTGATTGGCGAGCCCGGCGTCGGCAAGACCGCCATTGTGGAAGGGCTCGCGCAACGCATCATCAATCACGAAGTGCCCGAAGGGTTAAAAAATAAGCGCGTGTTGTCGCTTGATCTCGGTGCGTTGATCGCGGGCGCAAAGTTTCGCGGCGAGTTCGAAGAGCGGTTGAAAGCGGTGTTGAAGGATCTCAGCAAGCAGGACGGTCAAGTCGTGTTATTCATTGACGAGCTGCACACGATGGTTGGCGCCGGCAAAGCCGAAGGGGCGATGGACGCCGGCAACATGCTGAAACCCGCGCTTGCGCGCGGCGAATTGCATTGCATCGGCGCGACTACCTTGGATGAATACCGCCAGTATGTGGAGAAAGATGCCGCGTTAGAGCGCCGCTTCCAGAAAGTGCTGGTTAACGAGCCGTCGTTGGAAGACACAATCGCGATTTTGCGCGGCTTGAAGGAAAAATATGCCGTGCATCACGGCGTGGAGATTACCGATCCGGCAATCGTGGCTGCTGCGCAACTTTCACACCGCTATATCACTGATCGTCAACTGCCCGATAAAGCAATCGATCTGATCGATGAAGCCGCCGCACGTATCAGCATCGAGATCGATTCGAAGCCGGAGGAGATGGATCGTCTGGATCGCAGAGTCATTCAACTCAAAATTGAGCGCGAGGCGCTGCGTAAGGAAGGCGACGAGGCGTCCAAGCGGCGGCTCGCTGTTCTCGAAGCACAATTGACGGTGATCGAACGCGAATATTCCGATCTGGAAGAAATCTGGAAAACCGAGAAGTCTGCGCTGAGTGGTGCACATCAAATTAAGGCGGAGCTGGAGAAAGCACGCCTCGATTTCGAAAATGCGAAGCGGGCGCATGACTTAACCAGAATGTCCGAGCTGCAGTACGGCGTGATTCCGGCGCTCGAAAAGCGTATCGCGAAGGAAGGTGAGAACGAACCGCAACACCGGCTGTTGCGCAACAAGGTGACGGAGGAGGAGATCGCCGAGGTGGTTTCGAAATGGACCGGCATTCCGGTCTCGAAGATGCTCGAAGGCGAACGCGCGAAGTTGCTGCGGATGGAAGATGCGCTACATCGGCGCGTGGTGGGCCAAGCCGCAGCCGTCACCGCCGTCGCCAACGCCATCCGTCGCTCCCGCGCCGGCCTGTCCGATCCCAAGCGTCCTAATGGATCATTCCTGTTCCTGGGCCCTACCGGGGTGGGGAAGACCGAGCTGTGTAAGGCCCTGGCGGAATTCCTGTTCGATACCGAAGACGCATTGGTGCGCATCGACATGTCGGAATACATGGAGAAACACGCTGTTGCTCGCCTGATCGGTGCGCCACCGGGCTATGTGGGTTACGAGGAAGGGGGTTATCTCACGGAGACCGTGCGGCGCAAACCGTACTCGGTCTTGCTGTTGGACGAGATCGAAAAAGCGCATCCCGATGTCTTCAATATCCTGCTCCAGGTGCTGGACGACGGGCGGTTAACCGATGGACATGGCCGCACGGTGGATTTCCGCAACACGGTGATTGTGATGACCTCGAACCTCGGTTCGGAACAGATCCAGGCACGGGGTGAGCAACTCGCTTACGAACAGATGCGGGCGCTGGTGATGGAGGTGGTTCGCGATAGCTTCCGCCCGGAATTCATCAACCGCATCGATGAGGTGGTGGTTTTCCACGCCTTGCGCCGCGATCAGATCAAGGCCATCGCGGATGTGCAGCTCGATTTGCTGCGCAAACGACTAGCTGATCTGCAAATCGGCCTGGAGATTCAACCTGCGGCGGTCGATAAACTGGGCGAGATGGGCTTTGACCCTAACTATGGGGCGCGGCCACTCAAACGGGTGATCCAGAATGAACTGGAAACTCCTCTCGCGCAGGCCTTGCTCGAAGGACGTTTTGGACGCGGCGACACGATCAAGATCGGACTCGTGAACGACGCCTTCGAGTTTGCGCATTAGCGGCCACTAAACGCCTCCGGCGCGTCTGGAAGGGCGCGTCGTTAGCTGCCAAAAACCTGCGCTGTGGTGGCTATTTACTGGGGTTTCATCTACCATTTTGGTGGCAGAATTCTCGGGCAAGAAACGAGGCTTATAAGGTGGCAGTAACCAGTAATCGAGTCCCGTTGGGGGGCCTGGCGCGGAAATTAGTCGCCGATGGCCTGCTGGAAGAACCTGTCGCGCTGCGGGCATTTCAAGACGCCCTCAGCACGCGCACCCCGTTCGTTAAATACCTCATAGATAACAAGCTGGCCGACAGCAAAACAATCGCGCACGCCGCCGCGCAGGAATTCGGCGTGCCATTGCTCGATATCGAAGCGATTGAGATCGATCCGGATGTCGTGAAACTCGTCAGCGAAGAGCTCATTCAGCGCCACCATGCGCTGCCCATCTTCAAGCGCGGGAATCGGGTGTATATCGCGGTTTCCGATCCGACCAACCTGCAGGCGCTCGACGAAATCAAATTCCATATCGGCGCCAATACTGACGCCGTGCTGGTCGAAGAAAATAAACTCGCGAAGGTTATCGAAAAATCGCTCGCCGCCGCCGATTCCGGACTCGGCGACATGCAAGACGCCGATTTCGACAATCTCGACGATCTCGAAGTGGGCGCTCAGCAGGAGGCAACCCCCGATTCCTCGGCTGAAATTGACGATGCGCCGGTGGTGCGGTTCGTAAACAAAGTGCTGCTGGACGCGATTAAGCGCGGCGCCTCCGATCTCCATTTCGAGCCCTACGAAAAATTCTATCGGGTGCGCTTTCGGATCGACGGCATGCTGTCCGAAATCGCCAAGCCCCCGTTGATTCTGGCGTTCAAGATCGCGGCCCGTATCAAAGTGATGTCGCGGCTGGATGTCTCCGAGCGCAGGGTGCCGCAAGACGGACGCATCAAGCTGAAATTATCGAAAACGAAATCCATCGACTTCCGCGTCAGTACCTGCCCGACCTTGTATGGCGAAAAGGTGGTGATGCGTATCCTCGATTCGGATGCGGCCAAGCTCAATATCGATCAGCTTGGCTACGAGGATTTCCAAAAAGACCTTTTCCTAAAAAATCTGGCCAAACCTTACGGCATGTTTCTGGTCACTGGCCCCACCGGCAGTGGCAAAACCGTTTCGCTGTATACCGGCATCAATATTCTGAATAACGACGACATCAACATTTCAACGGCCGAAGACCCCGTCGAAATCAACCTGCCAGGCGTTAATCAGGTGCAGGTTGACGAAAAAACCGGCATGACTTTTACCAAAGCCCTCAAAGCCTTCCTGCGGCAGGATCCGGATGTGATTCTGGTCGGTGAAATTCGCGATTTGGAAACTGGCTCAATTGCAGTGAAGGCGGCCCAGACTGGTCACATGGTGATGTCGACATTGCATACCAATGACGGCCCACAAACTATCACGCGACTCCAGGACATGGGCATTCCGCCCTTCGCGGTCGCAACTTCGATCAATTTAATCACCGCCCAGCGACTCGCCCGACGACTTCATCCGGACTATCGGGTTCCCGTCGACTTGCCGCCGGATGGTTTGCTGGCGGAGGGCTTCACGCAACAGGACATTGATGAGGGCATCAAGCTCTACGGTCCGGGTAACGGTGGCGCGGAATGTCCGAGCGGCTACAAGGGTCGCGTCG
>JANOVQ010000601.1:0-1832 GCA_031417495.1 Pseudomonadota bacterium
ATCGAGTCGGGCTACCCATCTCCGACCATCACCGGTTCCCGCCGCCTGATGGGGCCGAATCTCATGCACCCAGGGCTCGGCGCCGTTCTCGACGTCGTGCTCGATGACAGCATCTCGGAACGCAACGAACGGCTGCTCACGGCGTGGCACGAGCGCGTGTCATTTCTCGCCACGGCGCTTGACTGGCCGGACGCCGAGTCGACGCAGCGCGTGTATCCCGGTGGCGCGAGCCTGTTCGTCCATGCGCCGATCGACCAGTTGATGACCGCGACGGAGGTGTGCGAACGCGCGTGGGTCTTCGCCGAGGCGTGTGAAGCCGACACTGCAGCCCCTCGGAGCGATGCGTTGCCCGGAGCGTTGCTCGGATTTGCGCGCAATGAATCGCATCCCGCACTCCGCGCCATCTGGGACGAGGCCACTCGCCGCGAATTGAATGTCACTTTCGATGAGACGTCGGTGTTCGTCGGAACGGGCGCCGGATCAACCGGCTGGCCGGTCGACGCGATTCCTGACATCGGGCACATAGACTGGCTGGCCGTCCGTGACATCCCGATCGTGCTCATCACCGGCTCGAATGGGAAGACCACCGTCGTGCGCATGGTGGCCGCAATGGCCAGGGCGTGTGGGCACGTCGTCGGCTACACCTGCACGGATGGTGTGTGGGTGAATGGCGTGCAGGTGGAAAGTGGGGATTTCTCCGGGCCGGCGGGCGCGCGCCGCGTGTTGCAGGATCCGGTGGTCACGCTGGCCGTACTGGAGTGCGCGCGTGGCGGGATGCTCCGCCGTGGCCTCGCTGTTCAGCGCGCGTCAGTCGCGGCGATCGTCACCATCTCTCCCGATCACTTTGGAGAGTACGGTATCACCGATCTCGCGACACTCGCCGAAGTGAAGCTGATCGTCGCCCGCGCCGTGACCGGGACGGGCACGCTCGTAGTGAATGCCGATGTCCCGGTGCTGATGGACGCAACGGCTGTTTACCCCGGTCGTCTTCGCGCCGTGCGCGTCAGCGAGTGCGAGAGCGTTGGCATCACGCCTGCAGAACTGACCCTGATCCCCGCCACACTTGGCGGCACCGCCTGGCACAACGTGGTGAACGCGACGATTGCCATCGCAGTCGCAGCGGAGCTGGGGCTTGGCGAGGAAGCGAAGGCCGCATTGCTGCACTTCGGTACCAAATCCGAAGACAACATGGGCCGACTGATGCTGCGGACGGTTGGCGGCGTCACGATCGTGATCGACTACGCCCACAACCCGCAGAGCATTGCCGCCCTCATTGACGCCACGCGCGCCATCCCCGCCCAGCGACGCGCGATCACGCTCGGTACGGGTGGTGATCGCGACGATGTGGCGATGGCGGCAATTGCAACGGCCGCCGTCGATTCAGGCTGCATCGATCTCTACATCGCGAAAGAGATGCCGAAGTTCCTGCGTGGCCGGCCGGCAGGCTCGATCAGCTCGGCGTTGCTTGCCACGCTGAAGCGGCTCGCCGTGCCGGCTGAGGCCATGCAAAGCGCGGCCAGCGACATGGATGCCGCCCGCGCCGCATTGGAATGGGCACACCCCGGCGACCTCCTGCTGCTGGCCGTTCACGATCAGCGTGAAGATATCCTCGCGCTCCTCGAACGTCTTGCAACATCATCCTGGCGCCCAGGCACCGCACTCCCGGCTTCATAGCTCCGTAAAGGCAAACCCGCGACCGCCAATCGCAACACCAGACCACGCTCCGGGAATCTGCGCACCAGCCCCCGCTCCAACAGTCGTCAATCAGTTGCAGTTGCAGTCCCCCGCGCTCCCCGCGCCCCCGCGTGAGAACATGTCGCATATCTCGGAAC
>JANOVQ010000602.1:0-4698 GCA_031417495.1 Pseudomonadota bacterium
TCCGAACGAACTTGCGCAGGATCTGAAATCGGTCGGTATGGAGCTATTGGAGGATTTGAGTGACGCGCAGACGGTCGCGCGATATGACCCAAAGGGGATCAATCAATGGGCTCCGCCTCCGGTGGTTCGGATAGCACATGCGCGTGTAATTTGAAGATGTCCGGCCGGGCGCGAGACGAAAGTTGTTTCTGCTCTGCAGAATTCCATTGCGGGAGTGCGATGTGAGAAGAGAGACTATTCTTGAGCACCTCCGCGAGATGGTTCGTATTTGTAACGAGCTTGGGTCGCCGTTTACGGCACAACTGTTTGAGAAAATGGTCAAAGACTTTGACGCTGGCGGCCCGACAGCAGCACTGATCGACGAATGGCCAACTAACCCACGTGCAGATTTCCTTGCGCTGCGTCTTGCAGGTGCTCTCCATGCCGCAGCCCTGACAGAGCGCGACTCTGCATTGACTATGGCCTATCCACCACGCAACACATTCTGGCGGATGGAAGAGCTATGGCCGATAGCGCGCACTTTTTTGCAGCGCGAATCGGCCTGGGTTGCGCAATTTCTCAAGTCGCCTCCGCAAACCAACGAAACAGGCCGCTCCATCGCGCTACTTGCAGGATTTCTATACTTTGCAGACCAATGGGACGGCCCGGTGGACATGTTGGAGATCGGCGCAAGCGCGGGGCTCAATCTCATCTGGGATAAGTTCTCATACCAAACACAGACCTGGTCTTGGGGAAGTCCTGGGTCTGTACTCATCGAAGCAGATTGGCAGGGACCTATACCGCCCACGGACGCGCTGCCGCGGATTCGCCGCAAGGCGGCGTGCGATTTGAATCCCCTTGATATTCGCATTCCCGAAGAGCGTCTCAGGCTGCGTTCCTATATTTGGCCAGACCAGCCTGACAGGTTGGCACGGTTCGATGGTGCGGTTGCTCTGGCTCTCGAATCGGGGTTAGAAGTAGAACGCGCTAATGCCGCAGACTGGTTGCTGAAGAAGCTTTCTGCCCGCGCATTGGATGCTGCCACCATTGTTTACCACTCGGTGTTTTTACAATACCCCCCCGAGGAAGTGCGCCAAGACATCGTCCGCACAATTTATGACGCGGGTGCCGCAGCCACCTCGAAAGCACCGCTCGCTTGGGTGCGCGTCGAGCCTGAGGCTCTTGTTGACGGGGTGGCCGACAGTAAGCGATTCACGATTGATCTAACGGTGTGGCCCGGTGGCGTCCGCCGCATCGTCGGGCATACCGATGGCCACGGGCGAGTCATCCATGCTGCTTGAATAAGAGGGATATTCGACTTTGCTGAATACCGTCCGAAATGTGGAATGCCCCCCTTGTCTGGCGAACGACAAACGAACGTTGGCAACTGGGCGGGCACGATACCAACCCTTGGATGCGTCGACCGCGTTGCCTCCGGCACCTCGTGGTCTATTGCAGCGCCGGGCCCATAGCTCTACGTCTCCTCCGAGGGTATTCAACGTTCGGAATTCCGGTCCATCGCGGCCAAGCTAACAAATCTGTGTTCCTGTCCGGAGCAGTAACCGTAGCAGTACGTAAAAGGTAGATTTCTATTTGGAGAGAGAGCGACGACGCTCGCTCTCGAATATCCGTCTGCATCGACTACTCTGGAACTCGCTGCCTAGTAGAGTGGATATTCACTCAAGAAAAATCCCGCTCCGCATTGTTATAATGCCACCCAAATCGTATAACTTGCCGTCGGACAGGGGTGCGCATTACCTCACCGGGGGAACCTGCGATGGCTAAAGAATACGAAGATCATTACCTCTTATCGCGAAACAGCGACGACGCGGAGTCGGAGCGCTTGGCCCTGCTCGAAGCCACCTACGACCCAGATTCCCGAGCGCATCTGATATCTCTCGGGCTGGGTGCAGGCTGGCATTGCCTGGAGGTCGGCAGCGGTCGCGGATCCAATGCCCAATGGCTGGCGGAAATGGCGGGGCCTGCCGGGCATGTGCTCGCCGTGGATATTAATACGCGCTTTCTTGGCACCATCGCGAGGCCGAATCTCGAAGTTCGCGCCGCCAATATCGTCACCGATGAATTCGAATCAGAGAAATTTGATTTGGTATTTTCGCGTGCGGTGCTGGAGCACCTGACCGATTGGGGGCGAGCGCTGGACCGCATGGTGGCAGCGCTGAAACCGGGCGGCGTGCTCTATCTGTCGGACGGTGATTACAGCGGCGACTTCGCGCGCGTCTTGGCCATGAACGGTGCAGCCGCCGATGGTGAACACTTTGCGCACACGTTTCGCCACATCATGCAGACCTTCGACAAGCGCGGCATGATCGATCTCGGACTCGCGCGTCGCCTGAGTCTCGAACTCGAGGCACGTGGACTCGTAAATGTCGGTAATGTGGGCTTGGCAAGGGTATCAGGGCCAACCGATACCATTACACCATTCTGGGCTCAAACGCTCCGTCATATGCAAACGATGTTGGTCACCCAGGGCATCGTGAGCGAACCAGACATGCGCCGTATGCAAAGCGTGTTCGAAGATCCCGCCTTACGATGGGTGCCGCACACCATGTGCTGTGCGTGGGGGCAGCGCCGATAGGTCTAGCTGGTAGAGGGGCGAGTCACCTCGTCCCCTCCCCATTGAGAATCCATCGTGCCCAATTCAGGCAATAGGCTCCCGACAGAAACATTTCCGTGACAGTACCGCGTTCGAATAGCGAATGGTAAATGACTGGTCGGGGCAATGGATGGGCAGCCACAAATTGCCCGAACTGCACCCAGTTGAACGACTGCCGCTGGCTACGCCGATTCAGCCATTTATAGACGATGCGGCAGGACTCATTTGCGAATGGAAGCCAGGGATTTTGCGTGAGCGAGCGGAGTCGAGCGGCCGGAGTGGAGAAAGTTGAGGGGACAGAGTCAGAGTCTCATTAGGGTCGAACCCGGGCACTAGCTGCAGCGCAGCATCCCCGTGCTATTGGAACCTGGTCGACTACAGATCCAGGAAAAACCCGCCAGATCAGGCGACATTAACCAGGCAATTCGACCACGGCGATAACGCCGCACCGTGAAAGTCTTGAACCCCGGCGTACGTTCGCGTTAACCGCCAATGACGCACGCGAGCTCGGGGAATTTTACGCGGACGGGCGTTGATTCGACGTCGATGCGGGTGGTTTTGAATTCATCGCTTGCGTCCTGCTCCCGCGCGGATGCTGCGGTTGTGATCGGTGTAGTGCGTGCCGCATCGCGTATTGTGGCTCTGTTCTGGATCGCGGCCACGCGTTGACACAGCGGATTGTTGGTGATGTCAGGGTAGACTGGTGCGGCTTTGCGCGAGTTTTCCGCAGGGCGCGCGGGACGCTCCGCGTGCGTTTGCGGAACTCGGCTTGCGTGTTGCTGGGTTGGTCGTCCAATCTCCGGCACAAAGGTGCCCGCCCGAGCGCGATTAATCAGTCCACCGAGATAAGCCAGCGGCGTCGTCTTGATCTCGCCGCGCTGCATCCTGCCGTTGAGTTCGTCGAGCAGTTGCTGGGCGAGTGTCGTTGGGAATTCTTCGAGCCGTCGCGTTGATGCGGCACACTCCGCTTCGGTGAGCTCACTCGGAAAACTAAGCTTTCTCAATTCACCACCACTATTCCCCGTTCCCGAATCTGTGTGTCCTGCACCCGGTGGTGGTGAGGGATCAATAACGGTTCTAGTGGTGGTTCTAGGGGTGACATCCACGCGAGGGACCCGCTGACACGGACGACCCTCCCGGGGTGCATGTGTGTCAGGGGCCCCTGACACCGTGTCATTCCCTCCCAGGTTCAAGACGTATCGATTCGAGGTCGTCGAGCCGTCGCCGCGATGCCGCAATTCGCACTGCAAGAAATCTAGTTTGGTCAGATCTCGAAGCGCGCGTCGCACAGTCCGCGTGGAAACTGCACAGCGTTTCGCGAGGGTCGACATACTCGGCCAGCACACCCCGTCATCGTCGGCCATATCCGCGAGCACCAACAGTACAAACTTCTGGGTCGATGGTAGCGCCTGGTGCCAGGCCCAGTTCATTGCACGAATACTCAAGCACGTTCTCCTGCACGCGCATCCATCGCGCGTCACGCTCGCACTTCGCGCAAAATTGCAAGCGATGTCGATGAGAAACCAATAATCCAACGTGAGTGGTTTCTGTCAGCCACTTTTGGGCGATGCGACCACGGTGGTCGAACGGCAATGGATGCTAATCCGTTTGGCGCGGGGTGCCGTGAAGTGCGAAGACGATGACAAGCGACAGCGCTTCGCCTCGCGGTTTGGTTTTCGACGGACGCTAATGGACGAAGCAATCAAGCATCCGCCCCGACCGTGCCCGCGTCATTACTGAGCGCAGCGCGGTAATGACGCGGGCGACAACCTGAAGCACGTCGCGAGGTTGCCGCGAGATTTCTGAAGGACGTGCGAATGACGCCGTCGGCAAGGGTCCTACGGGCTACGAATTTGTGCGATGGTTAAGGCGACGTTAGCTTACGCGAGGTTCAAAATAACGCCGAAAATATTTGTGCTTTCGCGCGTGCATTTTTAATTTCCTGCGCTACACTTTCCCTCGATGATTTTATGCGTGGCCACGACGCTTATCGTGGCAAATAGGCATCATCGCGATCTAGGAATGATGCGTCAGTCGTAAGACTGTGGTCGCTGTTCGGATGAATGCTTGTCGTTCGTCCATTACCTCTCACACGTGTCAGACGG
>JANOVQ010000603.1:0-7087 GCA_031417495.1 Pseudomonadota bacterium
GGGACGGCGATGCGGGCAACGTAAGCATTAGCGCGGCGACGATTAATATCGGGGATGGGGCTACCATTGGCAGTCGCAGCGGGATCCCCGACCTTGCGACCGGCGAGTTGTTTGTCGGCACTGGCAACGCCGGTAATGTGACCCTCAATGCAAACAACGATCTCACCGTTGCGGGCACCGGTGCGCTCGTGTCCACCGATACCCGCGGCGCCGGCGACGCCGGCAACGTCTCGATCGTGGCCAACCGACTTTTGCTGAACAGAGGCGGTAAAGTCTCGTCGAGCAGCAGCGGCACGGGGCTCGCTGGCAACATCGAAATTACGCTCGGCGACAGCCTTGAAGTGAACGCGAGTTCAATCGCGACCGAGGCAGTCACCTCCGATGGTGGCAATATCACAATCACAGCGCCGCGCCTCGTCGACCTCATCAACGGCCGGATTACGACCTCGGTCGGCAGCGGCCAGGGCAACGGCGGCAACATTCTGATCGATCCTAATTTTGTGGTGCTCCAGAGCAGCCAGATAATTGCCAACGCGTTCGGCGGCGCGGGGGGCAATATCGATATCATCGCCGGGTTTTTGATTGTTTCGCCGGATAGCCTGATCGATGCTTCATCGGCGCTCGGCGTCGATGGCATTGTGCGCACCACCGCACCTGACAGCGATGTGAGTGCCGGCCTTGCAGTGTTACCTGATTCTTACCTGGACGCAGCCTCCAAGTTACAGGCCGGCTGTGGTGCAGCGCGTGCCGGGCAGAGCAGTCTTAATCAAATCGGCCACGGCGGCGTACCCGCGGATCCAGGCGGGTACCTCGCGAGTCAACCGGAGGTCACGTCTACGGCCCCGCTCACCGCGGGCGACAGCACTGCCGTCTATCAGAGCCGTTATCTGAGTGCACTGTCCGACAGCGCCTTGAACTGCGCGTTGTGAACAAACCTTGCAGGTGGCAGTCACGCATACTGGTCGTCACGCTGCTCGGCGGGCTGAGCAGCGGCGCCGCGGCCAACGAACCTGGCCCACTACAGGCCATCACGGATCCCTCGGACTTGCGTCGAGATTCCGGCCTTGGCACCACGAGCCCAGGCCTGCCGAACACCCCGCCCGTGGACGCGACTACCCCGCTGCAGTCCCCCCCGTTTGCGCCTGGGACTGATGAATCGAACTCGCTCGCGGCGGGCTTGAAATTTTTCGCGCGGGAATACCATTTTTCCGGCAATACGATTTTTAGCAGCGAGGAACTTGCGGCGGTCGCCGCGCCGTACGCCAAGCGTGAAGTCACCAACGAGGATCTCGCAAACCTACGGCAGGCGTTGACACGTTTCTATGTCGAACGCGGCTACCTCAATTCCGGCGCCGTGATACCTGACCAGCAGATCGCCGGCGGTACGGTCGAAATTTCGATCATCGAAGGCCGTCTGACCGCGATCGAGGTCGCGGGAAATCACCATTTGCGCGCGAGTTACGTCAGCGACCGGCTGCGTCGCGGGGCCGGACCGCCGCTCAACGTCGGTGAGTTGCAGGAACAATTGCAGATTCTGCTGAGCGGCCCGTTTGTGGCACGGATCAATGGCGAGCTTGCGCCAGGTGAGCACCCCGGAGAAGCGGTACTCACTGCCCGCATTGAAGAAAAGCGTCCGTATTCGTTGAATCTCGGGGTCAACAACGATCTCACACCAAGTCTCGGCGAAGTGCGCGGGGTGTTGCAGGCCGCGGCTTACAGCCCAACCGGTCTCGGCGATATTTTAAGTACCGAACTTGGCTACGCAGACGGTTCGAAGGAAGCGCAGATTGGCTATGCAATCCCGCTCAACACGCGTGGGACCACGCTCGAGATTTTCGGCGATTGGTCGCAGGGAGAAGTGGTTGAAGAGCGCCTCAGTGCACTCGAGATTGAAGGCGAAACGACCAGTGTGGGGGCGCGCCTGAGTCATGCGTTACGCGAATCAGCCCGCGAACAGTTGGGGCTCTCAGTCGGTTTTGACAGCCGGCACAGTACCACTTCGTTGCTCGGTCGCGGTTTTGCGTTCTCGCCCGGCGTCGAAGTTGACGGGGACAGTCAGGTTAATGTGCTGCGGTTCGCACAGAACTGGACACGGCGCAGTCCGCTGGAGGTTCTGGCTGTTCGCTCCACTTTCAGCCTGGGGCTCGACGTCCTCGGCGCTACTCGGAATTCGGCGCAACAACCGGATGGGCGATTCGTTGCCTGGTTGGGTCAGGCGCAGTGGGTCCGGCGCCTGCCTTGGCGCAACAGTCAGCTGGTATTCCGGCTGGATGGTCAGTGGGCCGCCGATCCACTGTTGACGCTCGAACAGTTCGCGGTGGGCGGCGGGCGTACCGTGCGCGGTTACGCGAAGAACGTGCTGGTGCGCGATCACGGCTTCGCGACCTCGCTGGAATTGCGCGTGCCGGTGTTACGTAACGGGTCCGGCAGCACCTTGCTCGAGTTCGCGCCCTTCATCGACGCCGGCGGTGCCTGGTTCAACGATCGTGCAGGTCCCGCGCCCGCTGTGATCCCGGCAGTCGGTTTTGGATTCCGTGCCGATCCCCACCCAAAAATTCATGCCGAGTTGTACTGGGGTCATGCGCTGAAAGACATTCCGGGTGCCGGCGACAGCCCGCAGGAAGACGGAATTTATTTCGCGCTTACCGCGGACGTCTTTCGTTAGCCGGAGGATCTCACTTCCACGTGCCGACCCTTTAAAGCCAGTTCCCGATCAGCAGGAACGGGCTCCAATACGCCGGATGGCGATAGCGTGGCTCGGCCAATAGTGCGAGCTGTGCAGTTCTCAGCGCTGCAGCCTTCGATGCACCCTCACCTTTCAATGCCTGATAGAACGCGCTGATCAACGAACCTGACGCGCGATCGTTGACCGACCATAAGGTGGCAACGGCGCTCCGCGCGCCGGCTTTCACCGCGATGCCGGCTAGCCCCAATGCGGCACGTTCATCGCCCGCGGCGGTCTGGCACGCACTCAAGGTCAGCAGTTCGACCGGTTGTTCCCGGGTCGCAGTGCGGCCGATCTCGCGTTCCAGATCGTCCATGCCGATGCGGCCTGCGTGCGTCAGCAGGAAAGTATCTTCAAGATTTTCGCCGAACTGGCCGTGAGAGGCGATATGGACTACCGAGTAGTTCGCCGCGGTCAATGCTTCAGCAAAACTCTGCGGCGTGAAATCACCGTCTTGCAACCGCGTGCCTGGATAGATTTTGCTCACGCTGTCGAGCTCACCGGCGACCGCCGGTAAGGCCGCGAAACCCTCGACAGACTCGGTCAAACCACTTAGCAGAGCCAACGAAGGACTACTGCCAAGCGGCCTGGGATCGGTGAGTGTGAGCCCCGGCACCGTGGCGACTGCATAACGCTCGACCAGAAAGCCGGTGCCGTCGTGCAGCGCGGCGAGCGGGACGGTGCGCAAGACGCCGTCCGGCACGAATACCAGGGTGGTGATTGCCGCGGCCTGCAGATCCGCTTCGAGCGGTCGCATGACCCAGTCGTAGAGCAGTTTCGCGTGCGGCAGATACTGGTAGGTCGATCGCTTCTCGAGTCGCGCGCGCAACTGGGCGACCTCGCCCTCAAGCGTCGCGGCGTTGACGGGCGATTCGTACAAACGGAGATGGTCCCGCGTGCTGACCAGCAACGCCAAGCGATCAGGCAGGACGACCGGATAAACCGCCGCAGTATGCGCCGCGAGGGTGTCGATGCCGACCGTCTTTGACTTCAGGCCGGCGACGCAATCGTCCTCGAAGTAATCCTCGAGTTCCGCGCTCTTCAGCGTTTCCATGGTATCGCGGGCTTGCCGCAGCAAGTCTTCACGCTGAGTGGCATCCGCGCCCATCACCGCTTGCTGCAGTAGCAGATCCACGAGTTCGACATACAAGGGACCAGCGTTATGGCGAAACCCGTCATCGGGGCCTGCAGCGCGCGTGCTCGCAGCCAGATCCTGGCGCACACTTTCCAAGGTGCCCACCGCGCCACGATAAGCGTCCACGGCCGCCACCAATTCGTTTTGCTGTTTAAGGAGACGGCCAACCTGCCACTGCCAGCGGTATAGCGATTCAGGGGCCGCCACCAGTTGCGCGTAATGGATGGCCTGCCGTGCGAGGGTCAGCGCGGCTTCATGCTGGCCGGCCGCGGCCAGCAGTTCACTTGCATAGCCAAGGGCATAGGATTGTCCGCGCGCATCGCCGATTCGCGCTGCACAGGCCGCCGCTTCGCGTAACCAGGCTTCGGCCAGCACGAAATCCGCCGGCTGAAGCGCGACCTCGGAAGCATTAACGGCCACCAGCTGTCCGGCGCTGGTGAATAGCGCGACTTTTTGCGTCGAATCAGGAAGCGCGTGCAACCGCGTGCGGATGCCGCGTATCGCTTCACGCGACTCCGGCACGCGACCTATCTGTTGCAGCGTACGTGCACGATTGAGTGTCGCGCGCAGCACTTGCATCTCGTCACCGCTGGCCGCCGCATCCGCGATACTCGCTTCGAACTGGCGCAGCGCCGCCTCGAACTCGCCTTGCGCGCTCAGCAGGCTTCCGAGATCATTGGTCGCGGCGGCCGTAATCTCAGGGTGGTTGGCGGCGCGCGCGTGTGCGATTGCGGCTTCCAGCCGCAGTCGCGCCTGCTCCGGTTCGCCAGCCAGCGCGAGCGAGCGCCCCTCTGCCGCCGTCGCCCTGACCATCAATATCTCATCGCCGAGCCGCTCGGCAATCTGCGCGGCCCGCGCGGCCCGGCGCGCGGCCTGGCGCTGGCGACCATTCGTACTATCGGTCGCCGCTCGCGCTAACAAGCTTTCCGCGTCGGCTGCGGTCACGGGCGCTGCGTCATCGGCACTTACAGCGCACATCGGCAACGCGCAGGTATAAATCAGCAGGCTGACAATTAAGCTGCGGAACAATCGGAACACACGTACTCCTTGGGATAAATACCGGCGAAAAAGCTTTCGCCTACCACGCGTATCGACCATAAGGCATCGCGCGTGCGCAGTCACGTTCGATTCCTGTGGTGACTTAGCATGTCACTACAGGCGGAGGGCCGCCCGGGATATCGGGTGACTAACCGACCGCTGGCAACCTGCACAAGAAGCGGCCAGCTGAAGCAATGATTTCTACATAAAAAAACCCGCTGGAATGCGGGTTTGGTTTGGTGCCGACGCGCAGAATCGAACTGCGGACCTACTGATTACGAATCAGTTGCTCTACCAACTGAGCTACGTCGGCAACGGGGTGGGAATGATAACTGAATCGAACCGCTTAGCACGAACGCCGCAAAGCGACGCCGCTTCAGGCCTGATTGCGGATCCGAATCACGATATCCACGCCGTCAGCGACGGTGCCCGGTGGCGGCGCTGGCAACTGCTCGAGCGGCACATGAATAGTCGCCACGTCGGCCAAGGTGCCATCGTCCACATTGTAGAAATGGTGGTGGGGTTCAGTGTTCGAATCGTAGAACGCACGGGCCGAATCGACGATCACTTCGCGAATAAGTCCCCGCGCCACAAATAACCCCAGGGTGTTGTAGACCGTCGCTTTGGAGACCACGAGACCCGCGACGCGCGCTCTCGCCATCACTTGTTCAGCCGATACATGCTGCTTGGTGGCGAGCAACAAGGCCGCGATCTCCAGGCGCTGCGCGGTCGGTAGGATGTCCCTCGACTCCAACATCTGGGCGATGTCGGTCTTCAGGAGCACAGGATAGGCGGCCTTTTCCATGATGTGCCGCAGTATACGCACCCGGGGAGGCCTGTCTAGAAAGCCGCTGAGCCCAGGCGAGAAGCGCCACAATCTGTGACGCGCGACGCAGTCTAGCCGGGCGCCACCACCGTTGGCGGACTCATTACTACCGTTCGCCCGGTTGCAGGGTGAATTGCCAGAATTCCTTGCCGATACTCTTGTGCATGAAGAAGCACACTGGTTTCACGCTTATTGAATTGATGACCACCATCGCGGTGCTGGGGGTGGGTTTGGCGATTGGCGTGCCGTCGATGCAGCAATTCGTGCTCGATAACCGGCTGGTTTCGCAGATCAATACCTTGAACAGTGCTTTCGCGCTCGCACGGAGTGAGGCAGTTAAACAGAACGTGTTAACTGTCATCTGCGTTTCCACGGACGGCGCGACCTGCGCGAACAATACGCCGTGGACCAACGGTTGGATAATTTTCGCTGATCGTAATGGCAATCTCACCCCTAACCTTGGGGGCGGCGGCGGTTGTGCCGAAGGTTCCACCGACGACTGTCTTTTGGCGATTGAAACGACGGTCTCTGGCGCAAACACCCTGACCGCAGCGGCGGGAGCCCCTAACCTCATTGCATTCAATGGCACGGGGGTCGCCCGCTGCGATGCAAATAAAGACGGCGCGTTGGAGGATTGCGTGATCGCGGACACCTATTTCACTCTCTGCGATCAACGCGGTGCAGCGCATGCGCGGGGACTTGCCGTCAGCAAGACCGGTCGCACCTCATCGATTAAAGCAAAGCCAGCCGGAGGGGCCCTGGTATGCCCGTAATCAGCCCTTCAGGCGCTTTTTCTACCACACCTTCGCAGGGCGGCTTCACCCTCCTTGAAGTCCTGATTGCGATCGTCATCTTCTCGATCGGCCTGTTTGGGATTGCTGGCCTGCAGGCCAGTGGAATGCGCTATACGCAGGATTCGCAATTGCGCCTGGTCGCCGTGGCGCAGGCCGAGGCAATGGCCGACCGTATGCGCGCGAATCCTGCAGGTTTCGTTGAAGGCCACTACAACCTCATGGGCGCTACGTTGGGCGGCAACATGCCGACGGCGTTGCTGAAGAACTGTCTCACCACCAGCTGCACTCGCCAGGATCTCGCCATCTTCGATCTCGTAACCTGGAACGTTGCCGGTGCCGCCACCGAAACGAAGGGCGCGAATGCGGATGTCCTCCCTGGTGGCACCGGCGCAGTCTGCATCGATTCGACGCCCAACGATGGAAAATCGACCGGATGGGCTTGTGACAACATCGGCGCCATCTATGTGGTCAAAGTGCAATGGACCGAGCGCGCAACGGGTAAAGACGATTTGGTGGACACCGACGACGATGGAACTAAGGAGCTCGGCGACACCGGCACCAAACACCTC
>JANOVQ010000604.1:0-3573 GCA_031417495.1 Pseudomonadota bacterium
GGCCGACGCTCACCGGCCTTCATGCCGTCTGGCAGGAAGAGATCGCCTGTGATGCGCGAGCCTTCGCTGTAAAAAGTCACTGTACGTTCTTCCATCTGCCAGCCCTCCTCATTAAGTGGAATTCATTTTCAATCGCCTGCCGGCCACGCGCGGTCGCGACGCGTGCGGGACCGGATCGCGCGGTCAGCGAGCGGCTAACGCGAGACGTGTACGATCGAATTCAATTAAGTCGAAAGCGCGCCCCGATTCAAGCCGCAAGCGCCGACGACTCCGAGACCGTCAGCTTCTCGACTGCGGCTGCCGACGCTCGATACTAAGGCCATCGAAGGCGTGTGCTTATCAGATGCGTCCTATGGTGGCTTCCCGTGCGATGCCTGAGATAGGCATCGGGCGCCGGCCGGCCGTGACCAGGCACCGGCATCTCCAGATAGCTGCCGCTCAAACGAGGGAAAGCCGACCCTACCGGCGACGGGCCACGGAAACTCGCGCCGCCATCATCGGCGCCGTCAGAGTTTGCAGCTCGGTCGCTGCCGGATCAGTTCCAACCAGCGTTGCGTGTGAGTGTGGCTATCTGCGGGTCCGAGCTTGATCCACGCCGCGAAATCGATCACGACCAACGCATTGATATCTGCGACCGAAAAAGTCGCACCGGCGATGTATTCGACGGTCGCCAGGCGTGTGGCCAGCATCGCAAAGAACTCGCCGCCCTGTGCCCGCCCGCGCTCGGCCAGTTCGGGGATTTGGGCGTATCCGGTCGGGCCGATGGTCGCCCGCCCGGCCAGCCCTTTCGCGCGATTTCGAAATGCATCGGCGAGCGGCAACCGCCCCTCCAGTTCGATGCGCGCATTCCAGTTCGCGATCAGTCCCTTTTCCGTCGCAGTAGTGCCCAATAGCGGCGGTCGTGGCTGATACGCCTCCAGATACGCCGCAATCCCGGCGTTTTCAGTCAGCGTGGTGCCGTCGTCGAGCATCAGCACAGGCACCGTGCAGCGCGGATTGATCTGCCTGAACGCATCGCCGAGTTGCTCCTCGTGCGCTAAATCGACCTCCACGGTTTCGATATCAAGGCCTTTTTCCGCAATAAAAATCCGCGCTCTGCGCGGGCTCGGGGCGGTCTTGCAATCGTAGAATTTAAGCGGCTTCGGCATTGTGTGTAACCCTCGGTTGGGAGGCCATGTTACGTCTGGTTTCTTCCGAAATACATTTCATGAGCATCCCTCCTCGACTCCACTGGTCAGAGAACAGTGCGCGAGCGTCCGCAAAGTAGAATTTTGGAAATCGAGGTGCCGGGACTGTTGAGGGTTGATTGTGTAAATTAGCTGCAGCGCAGCTAATTTAGCGGGGAAGGGCGTTCACCAAGTCTCAGCCTATCCTGGTCCAGGCTCGCTCGTGAATAAAATAGGCAACAGTCGCATAGATGTTGCTCGTGATCGTAGCGCCTAGCGCCGCCTTCACTGTGCCAGTCAGAAAATAGAGAGTTGCGAAATCCATACACATAATCAGAATGTGCTGAGTGATGGCTTTGCTGACTGGGCACCCCAATTAGGTTTGACGCATAAACCACCCTCCTAAATTGAGACAATAAAATATGTCCAACATCGTGATTCTGAATTCCAACTCGGCGGAGTTTAAGCTCATCCAGAAAATCGCCGAGAGTGACCAGGATGGTGCCGTGTTGATGTTGAATCAGAATCGCTATATGCCTGCGGCTGGCTATCCGAATGGTCAGTTGTACACGGACTATATGAAAGCCCTTCATGGACTGTTACCAAAAGTAGGTGGGAGGGTTCTTTGGCAAATTCCTGTGTACGGGCAACCCGTCGGCGAACAACCGCTCCACGAAATCTTGGCAGCTTGGTATCCGACTCATAAAGCCTTTATCGCGCTAAGAGAGCAGGTGGGTGCGGAAGAAAACTTTCGTCTACGGGCACTGGCAGTGGAATACGCGGTGATTCATCGCTGTCCCGCCGATGTGATTCCGATGCCTGCATAGAGGTGAACGAGTCGAGATATTGCGGGGCACACTTTCTGGCACACCCGCTTTACTTCGTGGCGGTTCGGCCAAATTCCGGACATCGACGTTCTGCGAATGCTGCCTACGAGCAAGTGCGAAAGCTGACCATCGAGATGTGCTGATTGTTCTGCTGATCCATTGAAAAAATGCGTGCCCCCAGGAAATAATACAGGGGTTCCTGCTGCATCCGCTAATTCCCTTGTTGTCTTGCGGATGCTTGGGTCCGTATAGGCTCTGCGAGGAAGATTAAAGATTCGAAATCAGCGCCGAAGCCCGCGTGATTCAGAAAAACAAACAGGCATAACAAAAACAAGACGTCTAAATCTAAGGAAACGAAGAGTGAATATCGATATGAAATTCTGTCTGTTGTTTTTTTCGGTTGCCGGGATGCTACTGTCAGGGTGCGCTACCATAGTTAACGATGCCAATATTCCATTGGCGTTTAGTTTTTCAGATGGGTCTTCTGGAAAATGCACCTTTAAGAACAAGCGTGGCACTTGGACTTCAGCTATTCCTACGCAAGCTACTTTTATTCGCCGCTCCGATGACGCTCTCGTGTACGACTGTGAAACAGAGGATGGAAGAAAAGCGAGCAGCTCTGTAAGAAGCGAAATCGAAGGAGGGAAACTGGCAGCAAGTGTTGTCTTTTTCGATTTTGGAATTACGGACGCAATCACTGATAAGCACAGAACGTATCAAGGGAACGTAGTTATTCCAATTGTCGCGAAGAATGGGGACTAACACATTTGCATCTAATCATGCCCGGAGCCGGATAGTGGTGCATTTGGGTCGGTTGCTTCTTAATAGTCTGACGGATACCTGCACTTGACTGCATCTCCCTACGCCAGCTTTTCGGTCGTCGCCGTCAAATACAGCTCAATAGGGCGTCAAGTGTCTGCTACAAAAATAATTGCAAATGCATCTCCGCTAAATTGATACCTTGCGGCGCTCTACCCAGAACGTAGAAACGAGATTCACCAGCGTGATTGCGGGTCGTAAGGCCTGGAGAGCTTTCGACGAAAGCCGTTGCCTCGCGGGTAGGGTGACAATGGCCAGGAGCACGGATCACAAGGGACCTGAGCATGGACTCAGGGGCAAACGAAATCTCATCAGGCTGCTTGCACTCATCTTGTTGCATGCTGGCTGCGCGTCCACATCGCAGGAATTGCGCTCCAAACCGCGTGAGAGTAATTCGCTCCATGTCGACGTTCCCTACGGCGAGTTCCGGTTCCATATCCTAAATCGTCTCGCAAAGTGCTTCGTAGGTGGCACGAACGCAGCGTACTTCTTCCCCAAGGTCCATGACGACAAACCTGAGCAGTCGGTGTCCTTCGACATTTATGAGGGGGGCATCACTACCCAGGTGCTGATATCCACCGACATCACGCGAAATCCCGCTGGCGGCACGGACCTCGATTACTTCGTCGGCCACTTCGGTGTGTTCTCAAACATCCGAGCTGAAATTGAGGGCTGGGCGACCGGCACGAACACGTCTTGTATGAACAACTCGATTACAAATCGCAATGACACCGACGTACCGGCGAATACGGACCCGCTCG
>JANOVQ010000605.1:0-4218 GCA_031417495.1 Pseudomonadota bacterium
GGACGTCAGCGCGGACGTCAGAGCTTGTCTTTTGCCTATCTTTAAACGCCAAGCCATGCCCACCGTCAGCCAGTTTTTCGGCATCGTCATTCAGATGTTCTGGCGTGAACATGCCCCACCGCAAAAGAGCGTTGAATATGACGGTTGAATGGGCGGCCGAACACCGCCCGGAACTTATGGAGGATTGGAATCTATGCCAAGCCAAACAACACCCAAAGAAAATCCGGCCATTGGAATAACCTCCGCCGCGCCTTGGCGCATACGAGCTGTGACTGCGCTGTCTGATTATCGACTGGCCCTCAGTTTTCAGGATCGGCGTAGTGGCATTGTTGACTGTTCAGCAATCAAAACCAGCATCAGGCCTGCATTTACGCGCCACTGACAGACCCTGATTTTTTCGCACAAGTCCGCGTTGAATTAGGCGTACTCACCTGGCCCGATGGAGCGGATCTTGATCCGGGGTGGTTGCATGATGAATTAGCAGACCGAGAATCGTGGGCAGTCCCCTTTTGACGGCAGTGTAAGATGGCGAACAGGATTCACTGTGAAGTCGTGGACACCCAAGAATTGACCGCGAAGCGCGCGCTGAATTAACGTCCTGCCATCGGTGCAACAGCGATTATTTGAGATAGTGCGGGGAGCGAACGCCGCGGCCCCCGGTCCAAGCAAACACCAGCTACCCGGTAGAACACACACCTTCAGTGCTCCGCGTCCGTACCGCCGTACTATCCGAGCGCTTGGCCACGTCTTACACTGTGGCTATGTTCAGCCAGCGCTTTGGTCGCCAGATATTTGTCACCGCGCATGCTCGGCAGCGCATGTCTGAACGCAATATTGCAGACGAACGACTGGTTGATTTGATTGAATCAGGTGAAATTCGTCATTAAGGATGAAACCCGGCTGTGGATCACGAAATCCTATGCTGATCGACAGGACAACTTGTTATGTGCGGCGGCAGTGCTGGAAAATCAGCTGGTCGTAAAAACCGTTATGCATCATTTTGAGATCACGTAATCGATAGGTAGCAACATGCGAACAACCTATTACGAGGCGGACGACATCCTAGTGGTCCATGTATCGGATAAACCGATTGCCCGTGAAACATCACAGGACTGGAATACCAATATCAGTTTTGCCGAGGATGGCACCGTAGTTGAGATTGTGCTGTTGGATGCGCGTTCGCGTGGCGCATTCCCGGTTCATCAGCAGCAGTCGCATGCGGCATAAGGAAAAATTCTGGGACATCCACTCAATTGACAGTAACCTAACCGCTGATCCCCATGTACACCCAATGCCCTAGCTGCGAAAGCCTGTTCCAAGCCAATGCGCAAAACCTGCGCGTGGCCATGGGCATGGTGCGCTGTACGCATTGCGCCACTGTCTTCAATGCCTTAGCCGCTCTCAAGGACGAACATGAAGTAGAGCCGGCGCAGGCAGAGAACGTCGGCGAGCAGCTCCCGACCCGGGATTTCGGCGACGACGTCGTGATCGATCCCGCGTATCTCGCCAAGCACCAAGTGTATCGCGACGCGCTCGAATCCACCCGACCGCCGATTGCGACCGATACCCCCGATCGACCACTACCCCCATCTAAACCGGCACCCGTTGTTCAGCGCCCCGCCGAGCGCATCGCTGAACTCGCGGCGCTACCTTCACCAGACGCGACGCCGGAAACCCCGGAAGAAACAGCGGCGCAGGAAGTCGCCCACAGAACCTCAGCGTTCGGCGATCTCGTGCGCACCGTCCTAGGCCAAACCACCAGCCTCGCGATCCGCAATTTAAGTCGCCATCGTCGGCGCACGGCACTCGCGATGGGGGCGATCGGATTCGGCATCGCGGCGCTCATCCTCGCGGGTGGCTTTGCCGAGTGGATGGTGTGGGCCGAGGGCGAATCCGCGATCCATTCGCGGCTCGGCCACATTCAAATTGTCGAGCAGGGTTTTTACGAAAAGGGGGTGGCGGATCCCTATGCGTATCTCATCGCGGATAACGCCCTTAACACGCGAGGCCTCGCCTCTTTGAAGCACGTAAAGACAGTGGGAGCGCGGCTGAACTTCTCCGGGCTGGTCTCCAAGGAAGACACCACCATCAGCTTTTTAGGCGAGGGCGTGACCCCGGAAACAGACGCTGATCTCGCCAAGGAAATTTATGTCCACGCGGGTCGCCCACTGGCTACAGACGATCCTACTGGCATTCTCCTGGGCAAGGGTCTGGCCGCGAGCATCGGGGCCAAAGTTGACGATACGCTGGTGCTGCTGACCAACGACAAGGACGGCAAAGTCTCCGCGGTGGATGCACGGGTGCGCGGCATATTCCATACCGCAGTTAAGGCCTATGATGATGTCGCGCTGCGCGCGCCGATCGCGCTCTCCCGTAAACTGCTGAAAGTTGATGGTTCGCACCAGCTGCTGATCCTGTTGGACAAGACAGCAAATACCCCCAAGGTACTGGCGGTTCTGCGCGGACTAATCCCCGCCAAGACCACCAACCTGCAGCTGGTGCCCTGGATCGATCTGGCAGATTTCTATAAGGCCGTGGTCGATCTCTTCGCAGCACAGACAAGTTTTGTCAACGGCATTATCGCCATCATCATTATTATGAGTATTTCAAACACGCTGGTGATGAGCGTGATGGAACGAACGTCTGAAATCGGCACCTTGATGGCAGTCGGTTATCGGGGCCGCCGAATCATGCGCTTGTTCGTGACCGAAGGATTCATTCTGGGCGTGCTGGGCGGGATTGCTGGCACCGTCGTCGGGCTCGGGATCGCGACACTCATTTCACACGTCGGGATTCCGATGCCGCCGGCACCTGGCATGGAGGAAGGCTTCATGGCGTATATTCGCGTGACCCCCAAAATCGCGTGGAGCGGCTTTTTGATCGCCGTCGTCTCAGCGGTGATCGCAAGCTTGTATCCCGCCTGGAAGGCCTCTCGCCTCGAAATCGTTGACGCTTTGCGGCGCGCGCGGTAAACACAATGCCAATTGATTTGATGACCTTGAGATTCGCGCTGCGCAATCTGTTTCGACAGAAGGGCCGCACGGCGATGACCTTGGCCTCGATCATCTTTGGCGTGGTAGGGCTAATCTTGAGCGGCGGCTTTGTGGAGGACGTCTTCATTCAATTACGCGAAGCCACCATCCATTCCCGGCTGGGCCATATTCAAATCTACAAGCAAGGCTATCTTGCGAACTGGACCAAGGAGCCTGGCAATTATCTGCTCGCGTCTCCTGAAAAATTGCAGGCGAAAGTCCGTGCCATCCCCGGTGTGAAAGAGACCATGCAGCGGGTGAATTTCTTCGGTCTCCTCAATAACGGCAAAACCGATCTTCCGATCATTGGCGAAGGGGTCGAGCCGGATAAGGAATCCGCTGAATTCGGCGATTTCTTCTTCGTGATTGAGGGGCGCAAGCTGAAGTCAGACGAACAATACAAAATCCTCCTCGGCGAGGGCGTCGCGAAATCGTTGAATCTCCCGGTTGGCAGCTTTGTCACTATCCTCGCAAACATGCCAGAAGGAGGATTGAACAGTCTGGAATTCGAGGTCGTCGGCATCTTCAGAACCTTCTCTAAGGATTTCGATGCGCGCGCAATACGTATTGCGTTACCGGATGCGCAGGAGCTGCTGGCCGCCACTGGTGCGCACGCGGTGGTCGTTTCCCTGGCGGATACCTTGCGCACCGATCAAATTGCGGCGACCCTAAAATCCGTGCTGGCCGAGCATAACGTGGAAGTGAAAACCTGGTTCGAACTGGACGACTTCTATCGCAATACCGTGGGTCTCTACCAAGCCCAACTTGGGGTGCTGCAGTTCATCATCCTGTTGGTAGTGCTGCTGAGTGTCGCCAACAGCGTCAACATGACTGCCTATGAAAGAGTGGGCGAATTCGGCACCTTGAAGGCGCTCGGCAATCGTGATCGCGACATTTCGAAACTGATCATTCTGGAGAATTGCCTGCTTGGGTTGTTCGGCGCGAGCGCCGGCGTGCTCCTCGGCGCTTCGCTTGCGTGGGGAATCTCCGCGATTGGGATTCCCATGCCGCCACCGCCGAATTCGAACGCCGGTTATACCGCGTATATCCGCATTGTGCCGAACGTGCTGGTGGTGTCATTTCTCATCGGTCTTATCGCGACAGTGTTGTCCTCGCTGATGGCGGCACGCGGCGCGGCAAGGGTGCCGGTGGTTGAAGCCTTGCGTCAGAATATTTGATTCCCCTG
>JANOVQ010000606.1:0-8467 GCA_031417495.1 Pseudomonadota bacterium
TCGCGCAGACCACCTTGCGCTCGGTCCTCGGCAAGCACGATCTCGACGAAATCCTTTCCGAGCGCGATAAACTGAATCGCGACATTCAGGAGATCCTCGACAAGCAGACCGACGTCTGGGGTATCAAAGTGGCTATCGTCGAGATCAAACAGGTAGACATCAATGAAACAATGATTCGTGCCATTGCTAAACAGGCCGAAGCAGAGCGCGAACGCCGCGCTAAGGTTATTAACGCCGAGGGCGAGCAACAGGCGGCGCAGAAGCTATACGAGGCCGCTGAAATTCTGGGTCAGAATCCCGGTGCGATGCAGCTTCGATACCTCTCCACGCTGAACACCCTCGCTGGCGAGCAGCATTCAACGATTGTGTTTCCATTCCCGGTCGAGTTTGCGAAATGGTTTGAGAGGATGGCGGGCAAAGAATCTGATCTAAGCCGCTGATCGGCTGCATTCACAGTCTGTAGATGCGCTTCACATTGCCGCCCAGCATTTTTGCGCGCGTCTCGGGCGTCAGCTGCGCGACGTAACGCGTCAAATCATCGACCCAGGTGTGGGGGTGATCAGGATGGGGATAGTCGGTGGCCCACATAAAGCAGTCGGCGCCAACGTGATCAACCACGTGCGGTGCCGCGGTCTCATCGGGATCGCCGGAAATGAAGCACTGGCGACGAAAATATTCGGTGGCGCTCGGTTTCGCGCCGAGGCCCGGCAGGCGCATCGACGCTGCGTACGCGTCGAGCCGATCGAGCAACGCGCCGATCCAGCCAGAACCCGCTTCGAGGATCCCCAGCCGCAATGTTGGAAACCGATCAAAGGTGCCGAGTGCCATAAAGGAAATGAATGCCTGCTGGACGATGGCTCTTAACCAGATCGCCTCAGCCCAACCACGGCCGCCCTTCGGCCAGTCGAAGATGCCCTCGGCGGCCGCGTGTGGTGTGAAGGTGGGGTGAATCGCCAGCGGCACGTCGAGCGCCACACATTGCGCAAACAGCACATCGTGTTCGCTGCTGCCGTGAATCACGCGGCGATGGTTGAACGGATTGACCCAGGCACCTTTGCAGCCGTCCTTAACGGCGCGCGCTAATTCCGCTGCGGAGCCAGCGGGATCGAGCAATGTCAGCTGCGCGATCGGGACCAGACGCCCGTCGCAGTCACGACAGAAATCCGCAATCCATCGGTTATAGGCCCGACAGTACGCCAGGCTAAGCGCTGGATCGGTTAACTCACACTCCCAGAGCAGGCCAAGTGTGGGATACAGCAACGCCATCTCCAGGTTCTCTTGGTCCAACAGGGTCAGGCGCTGCTGCGGATCGCAGGCGCCGAACGGCAAGTTATCGGCGTAGCGCCGTGCCGCGGATGGACGTCGATCGTCTTCACCCATCGCGCCAAGCAGGCTCAGCGCGGCCCCGCGCGAGCGCGCGGAGGGCTTGCCGTCGATCTCAAGGTACTCAACGCCCGTCGCATCCACCGCCAGGCGGAGCGCACGTGGTTGATAACGTGCTTCGAGATAGGTTTCCCACAGATCAGGCGGCTCCAGCACGTGGCCGTCGGCATCCACTGTCCCGCTGTAAGGAAAGCGCTTTACTGCATAGGCCATGCTTTATTTCTCCGCCCAAGCGCGTACCGACGTTCGGACAAGGCGTCCGAAAATGGGACCCGCCGAGGGTTTCTGCTGCGCACCTTTGCCAAATCGCATCTTGAGCTAAGCCAGCAGGTCCCGTTCGTCCTCGTGTCGCCGCAGGTAGGCGGCAGCGTAGGAGCAGGTGGGCACGACCTTCTCGCCACGCGCGCGAACCAATGCGAGAAGGCCGGCCATCAGGCGACCGGCGGCGCCGGTGCCGCGCAGTTTTGATGGCGCTTCGACATGCGGGATTACCAGTACCGAGTCGCGCCGCTGATAGTTTGCGAACGCGATGAGACCCGCTTCCTCGAGTTCAAACCGAGACTTATCACGGTTATCGATGACGCCAGACATGTGCTTCATTCCTACGACGGCGAGAGGGTTCAAGTTAGCGCGCCGGCGATGCGATGTCTCTCGCTACGTCACACGGTGTCACTGGGTCGTCCAGTGTGCCCTACTGCGCCGCGATCCCGATTAGATATCCGTCGGGCAATTCCCGCTGTCCGACATGGAAGTCGCCGTTGATGTCTGACACCACCAGCGTGCGGCCCAGGAAGGTCAGCCGGTGGGATTGGCGAAGCCGCTGGTCAGAACTTCCGGTTGACCGTCCGCGGCGCTCGACCACACCCGTCCGTCCCGTCGGGGCAATCGGCTCCACAGCCGCCCATAACGACGGATAGCCTCCGTGATGCTCCTGCACCAGGCGTACCGCGCGTTCACGGACTTCAGGTGAAAATCTGTTGGGTTTCTTCATGGCACCATCTTCTCAGGTGTTGGAGCCTCCTCAAATCCCGGGGCGGTTCACCTATCTGACATAGGGACCTGGGCAAACCGGGAAAACCAGTATCAGCTCAGATCTCAGTTGCATCCTCTTGCATTGCGCGCGCGGCCCTGCGCTTGAAGCGCACACCGAGGAGAGTAGTGGCGAGCAGCGCCAGGGTGGACGGTAAGGGTACGGGCTGAGCCAGGAATTGGAACGTGGCTCGCGTACCGTTCTGGATGAACAGGCGGTTGCCGACAATCGCGGTACCGTCGGCGAGTCGCCCGCTGAATAGGTAGAGGCTAAACATCCCATCGTCGTAGTTTGGATCGATGAGCGTTGAGACTAAGTCGGTCCCATACACCGTGATCGCGGCATTGTCGTAGGCGAATATGGCCTGCAATGGGTCGGCATTTGCGAGGCTGTCAGAGGCAGCGAATTCACTCAGCACGGTGCGACTGCTGACCATCCTCAAGGCGGATGAATCCTCCTCAAACCCTGCTATCTTGCCGCCGCCGTAAACGAAAAGGCTGTTCTCTCGAAAGGTGGCAGAGCCAAGAACCGTGCCACCACTCATCGTGATTATAGCGTCGCCGAAGCCAAGCAGGTCGCCGTCGACAGTTCCACCACTGAGGTGGATTCTCGAGGAGTCGCTGCCGATCATGCGCTCAGAGATACGCCCACCACTCATAAAAAGCTCGGCCTCCCCAGCGGCCGCCAAGTCATCCCCAAAATCGCCGCCAGTGACACTGATGGTGGCGTCTTCATCGACACCGACGTATTGCGACAAGAACCCACCGCTCACGATTACTGTGCTATTGCCCGAGGCTCTTAGCTCTCCGCCAACGCGACCCGCGACAACGACGAGGGTACTGTCCTCGATGGTGTGTACAAAACCTTCAATACCCTCAACGCCTGCGAGCGTCACCTGACTATGCCCGCGCGCGAACAACGCTTCCCGGTCCGGTAAAAACGGATCTGTATCCTCGTTCGTGTCGCCGTTGATGAACCCCCCGCCCAAGAAGACATTCGAATTCCCGGTGGCGAGAACGCCAGCGCCGACCACGCCGTCGGTCATGAAGAACTTGGCATCGTCACCGGCAAACAAAAATCGCTTGATAGTGCCGCCGGTCAGATTGATCGTGGCATTCCCAAAGGCAGCACTTTCTCCGACATTGCCACCACGAAAGTTGATCGTGGAGTTGGATGAGGCCTGCAATCGATTGGTCACCCGTCCGCCGGTCATGTTAATCGTGCTGAAGCCTGCTGCGATAACTCCCGGAAAACCATCAGCGGGGCCGTCGATGAGGGCGCCGGCGAGTTCAATCGTGCTGGCATTCCGGGCGGTAACAGGCCCCGCGACGGTCCCGCCATTCAGGGAAATCGAAGAGCCCTCAGACGCATCTACACGATTACCCACACGCCCGCCTTCCATGATGATGCGGGCCGTGCCGTCCGCAAGAACATCCGTGCGAACTAAGCCGCCAACAATTTGGCTCCGGGAATCTTCGTGTCCGATAAGTCTCCCGACCTCGCCGCCTTCCATAATTACGTCGCCTGTGTCGCGTGCCGTCAGATCAAGACCGATTTTGCCGTCGGTCAAGAATAAGGTGCTATCGTCGTTGGCAATAACCTCACCGGCGATGTCCGCGAGGTTAAGCTTAACCAGACTGCTGTCATTCGCGGTGACGAAGCCGCGGACCTGGCCGCCGTCCATGGTGAGCTGCCCGGACCCACTGGCACCGAGGCCACCGACGGTGCCTCCCGTGAAGTTGACAGTGGCAAGGCCCTGCGGGCCGAGGAATCCCTCCACCGTACCGCCGGTCATCAAGATGGTGCTGAAGCCATCGGCGGTCATATCCTTTGCGACAGTGCCGCCGAGGAGGGTGATGTGGCTATTACCTTCGGCAGCTGCGTTGCCGCCGATCGTCCCTCCCGTGAGAGTGGCGGAACTGACGCCGATTATCCCGACATTCTGCAGGAAGCTACCGCCGGTGAATTCGAGGCTGCTGGAGCCTGTGATAATTGAGTCGCTGCTAACGGTGCCGCCGAGCATGACCACCGTGCTGTTGCCGCTCACGTTGAGCTTACCACCGACGCTGGCGCCGTTGAGAACGAGTTCCGAGACACCCGAAACGAAAACGTCGGAGCCTACCGTGCCGCCGTTGAGCGCGACAGTTGTGTCCTGAGCGGAGACCTGGGAGTCGACCGTGCCGCCGTTGAGCGCGACGATTGCATCTACGGCCTGGACCTCGTGTACGGCACCCCCGTTCATGGTCGCCTCCCCGAGCACGAAGATGGCGCCGGAACCGCCCCGCACCTCCAGTCTGCCGCTGAGCGTGCCGCCGATGAGGGTGAGCTTGGCGCCTTGCGCGCCTAGCAAGTTCGTGGCGCTGCCGCCAACCATGTCAATCTGGCCGCCAGTCGTGGTTACGCTGCCGCCGACGTGAACATCCCGGAGCGTGACATCTCCCCCGCGTCCGTTGACGTTGCGGCCGATGGCGGTTCCGGTGACGCTGAAGTCGATGCCGTCGGAAGCCGTCAGGTCGCGGCCAATGCGGCCGTCGGTGATAGTGAGTGACGTGCGATCACGGACGATCACATCCTGTCCGACATCGAAGCCGTCCATTGTGATCTGGCTGTCCTTGTAGCCACGGACGTCGCCGATGGTAGAGCCCCCCGAGAGATTGGCGATGCTCTGGTCGTCTGCCCACACGCCCAAGCCGCCGATTTCGCGGCGGTCTCCGTCGGGTAACCCGAAGGCAAACGTGCCGATGATGCCGCCACTCATGTTGAAGGTCGTCGTTTTGAAGAGCTCTACATCGCTAAAGACACTGCCGCCCGTCATATTGACTGTGCCGTTCTCGATCCCGCCCAAGTGGCCCGCCGTCCCGCCGGCAAGCGTAACAGTGCCTGAATCTCTAGCACTAAGCACAGCTTTGCCGCCGGTCATGGTGATCGTTGCGGAATTGCGTGCGAGAAGGCCGCCTGTGAGTTCGCCGCCGGTCATGTTGATTTCGCTGGCATTAAAGGCAGTCAGGCTATCGAGCTTAACACCGTCGACGATGGTCACCGTCGGACTCGTCGGACGGATATTTCGTATTTGGTTAAAGAAGGACTCGAAACCCACGTCGTACCTCTTTTCAAAGGTCCTGCTGGTAAATTCGAGGTCAATCGTGGTGTCTTCGTGAAGGTATATCGCGTGTGCCGTCCCACTCAGCAGCAGGCAGACTGCCGCGACCGGCGCGGCTATCATCCCGCTGCCGCTAATTTTTTGCCGGCACGCGCGGGGAGAAACCAAGTCACTGACAAACCGGTAATCGGCTGAAGTCGCGGGAGACTGGCAAGAGCCCTTCATCGCAGCCTCCAGGCTTCTTTGGTTGTAAGGTGATGCAAGGCCTAGCACAACCGAGCACGGCTTGAACGCTACCACAGTCCACTCAAACAACGTTACCGGCATGTGAAGGATTACTGGGTTTCATCGGCGCGCACCTTAACCGACCGACAACATCCGAATCATCAATTCAGGATCGATCGCAGGCCGGCCAATATGGCTGTAGAAGGGGGCGAGAGGTTGCCGCAGCTCGCTGAGGCGTTCAGCTCGGTCTTCGCAATGCCTGATGCAGCTGGGCGGCGCGTACCGCACGGAGGCTGATAAGGTCTATAAGCACATCATTGAGAAATTTCAGGACCATCCCGCGGCTGACGTTGTGGTAGTCGCTCGCAATAGGTTCGCGAACGAAAACCTGCATGCCGCCACCGATGGCAATATCCGGATGGACGCGGTTTTTTACATGCAAAGCGCGTTGGACGAATTCGCGACGCTTAACCGAGACCAGGCTGGAAAAATAATTACGGAGATTGCACTGCTCGGGCAGCCTACCGCATTGCGCTCGGCCCGTACGAGGGGCGGAATCCATCGACGGCAAGTTAGCGCGGGCAGCTGGGTTCTCGTGACACGCGGGGCAAGCGAGCGAGGCGCAGGAACCCGAAAAGCTAGCGCGCGTGTGCCGCGATATCACGCGCCCGGCAGTCTCCACAGAGCGGTTGTCCGTAACGGCCCAGGGGAATATTCGTTACCGCCTGAAGACGCCGTACCGGGATGGCACGACAGACGTGGTATTTGAGCCCTTGGATTTATCGCCCGGCTGGCGGCTCTGGCCGACGCCGAGAGTCAACCTCGCGCGCTATCACGGGGTGTTCGCGCCGAACCATCGACTAACCGCAACCGATGCCGTACTCGTCGCTAGCGACCTGACGCGTATGGAGTGTCGCGTAAAGCCACGCCGCGATAACGACACAGATCTACTCGGGGACTATGATCGTTTTTTCGAGGAAGCGCTTAATGAATGCGTTTCTCTCAACTCGCCGGGTACTCGATCTGGCGACAGAAATCAGAGCGCGATACGGCTTCAAAACACCCGATTCCATTCACCTCGCCGCATCTGTCACCAACGGTTGCGATCAATTCCTGACCAACGATCGCCGGCTGGAACGTTTCCCCGACATCGCGATAGACGTAATTCAAGCTAAAATTTAAATGGCGCAGATGGGCGCCATGCTGTCGCTGCCGAGCAGAGAAGATTGCGCACGCAAGGTACCGAAGATTCCGAATCCAGATGCCCCGCGAAACGACTGGCACCGCATGACCGATGCACAAACCAACTCGGCGTCACGCGATGTGCCTCTGAATCTCGCGCGGATCGAGACGTGACCAAAACGTGACAATCGCTGGTCGTTACCTGTCTTAAACGGTCGCTTCCGGTCACGTTAGCAAGGGGCCAGGTGTACTAAGTGATTGAAAATTCAACTACGATAATTTGCACTTCGGATTCACACGGCAGGGGTCAGTGGTTCGATCCCACTATCGTCACCAATCAAACCAAATAGTCAAACTCCAAGGGTTAAGAGAAGTCGAGAACCCTGCCACAAATTTGTCACACTCGACATCCTGACACGGGCAGTTTTCGTCGAAGATTCCCCGACTTGAGTGGAGTCGCCTTGTCACCGGCGATTCCTCGATTTCACACCAGCCAAGAACGTTGCAGCGTTGGCCTGAACGGCCGAACTGTTCGGTACTCGCTCCGAAAGCGCGGCGCGCCGAATCGAGTCCGTGTTCGCGCGACATTCCGGAAACGGCTAAACATCGATAGAAAAGGGTTGGACCTCCACGCGCCGACGTAGGCTCCGCCAACATCACGTGTTACCCCTCTGTTTTCGGAGCGTATGCACCGCAACCTACCTTCGCGGCCCACGCCCCCGCCCGGATAGCTCAACGTGCGGTCTCGAAATGCATGCCTTAAGTGGAGGCCGCGGCGTACCCGACGGGCCGGCACCGGCTCTCCAAAGGAAGTTAATGCTTGATGAAAGAATAGATAATAAATATATTTAATCTCAATCAGTTAAATATCTTTATTAATGTATTTAATACGATACGGACAAAACACCTTCGAGCCATCTTCGCGGGCCTGGAAGTGGCGTGGATTAGTCTGGGCTCTGTTTGTCGGTCTGAATTTGGTGGTGGCGAATTGTCGCGGTGCTGCAAGCGCAATCCGCGCGGGTGACGTTGCTCGCCTGGTCGCGAAAGGTGACCTAGCGCAGGCCTTATTGGCAGCGCGCGCGCTCCGCGGGTTGGAGCCCACTGATAAACAGTGGCTGTATGACGAAGTTTGTCTCCTCACGTGGCTGGGTCGCGCTGACGAGGCACTCAGCGTGGGGCGCGCCGTGTGGCTCGATGCGACCCCGCTCAGGGCGATCGAATGTCTGGCCAAGGCGGCGCGGGAAGTGCGTGATTGGGATCGTGCAGAAGTCCTCTACGAGACCCTTCTGAGTCGCAACTCTCGACACATCGAAGGCCATATCGGGCTTGCATCCGTTTGGTTGGCGCGTCGTTCACCGCAACGCGGCTTGCAAGTGCTGGCGCCGTTGTTCGCCCAGACACCGAACAATCCGAATGTGCATTTGCTGGCGGCGAGGTTGTGGGAGGAGGCGGGCGATCGTATCCAGGCCACCGGCGCGTATCGCCGGGTCCTCGATCTGTCACCGGGCAACGCTGAAGCAAGGCGTGGCCTCGCGCTCGGGCTGGAC
>JANOVQ010000607.1:0-6500 GCA_031417495.1 Pseudomonadota bacterium
CGCCGATGGTGTCCCGACTTTCCAAGATGGCAAAGGTCTTGCCGGGACATTTGTCCTGCAACTGGCGGGCCGCGCCAATGCCGGACAAGCCGGCGCCGACAATTACGACATCAAAATGCGGCATGGGTGAATGCGACTCCATAAAATTTTCCAAGGATGACCGGGCAGACAGGATTTAGCTGCCGACAATCGGTAGCAATGCTTGCAGACTGTGAATCACATAATCCGGCGCGGCGCGGGCGCGCCCGCTCTGCAGCGGCGGTTCAATCCCCTCGTTAATGATCAGCGCAGTGTGCATGCCGACTCGCGCCGCGCCATCGATATCGTGTTCAGGTGAATCGCCAACGAACAGTACGTCCCGCGCGGCAAGGCCGGATTTTTCGAGACAGAGCTCGAAGAATCGCGCGTGTGGCTTGCACGATTGTGCGGCCTCCGAGCTGGTCCAGTGATCCAAGTATTCGTGCAGGCCGTCGCGGGCGATGATCGGCTCCAGCATGTCATCGTCGATATTCGATACCACGGATAGGTACAGCCCTTGTGCTTTTAACCGCGCCAAAGTCGTGTGGCAATCGGGCTTGAGCTCCAAACAATCGCGAATGCGCGCCAGATGTTCCTGCTGATACCACGCAAAGGCTTCCTGATTCATGGGCGCATTGAGCAGCGCGCAACAGCGCGCGAAGGTCTCCATGAAGAAATCGCGATGCAGGTAATAGTCCATGGGCGCAAAGCGCTCAGTGGTCTCCAGCACTGCCTGACCGTAGGCGAGCTTCACCGCGCGTGGATCCTTGCCGGCGCCAAGCTTGGCCGCCGCCTCAAGCAACAACGGCGCATGCACGCGATTAACGTGGTGATAACTCAGCAGGGTGCCGCCGAGATCGAAAAAAATGCCTTTGAACACGCTGTACTCCAAAATTTGAGTTCCCCGCCCACCCTGCGTCGCTCTGCTGCAAGCCAGGCGATGCTTCCGTCAGGTCTTTAACCTAACGCGCGACTGACCACTTCGGTGGTGTCCTTCGAGAGGTCCGGGGTGTCGCGAACGCGGCACAGTGCCTGCTGTGCATGGGTCTGGTGGACGTGATCGAATTTTCGCCAGCGATCAAAGGCCCGCGCCAGGCGCGCGGCGATTTGCGGGTTAATCGGATCGAGGGCGATGATTTGGGTGGCCGCGAAATGATAACCACGACCATCCGCGGCATGAAAGCCGGCATGGTTGGCCTGGCAGAACGCGCCAACGAGCGCGCGCACCCGATTCGGGTTGGTGTAATCAAAGTCCGCATGCGCGAGCAGCGCCTCGACTGCAGCGAGGGTGTGCGGCAGCCGCGAAGTGGCTTGTACGCTGAACCATTTATCGATCACCAGCGGCTCATGCGCCCAGCGCGCATAGAATTCGTCGAGCGCAGCGCGGCGCTGCGCGCAAGCGCAGTTGGCGAGTGCGCTAAGCGCGGCGCTCGCATCGGTCATGTTGTCCGCACTGTGGAATTGGCCGTGACACAAACTCAAAATTTCGGGTGTTTCGAGCTCCATCAGGTAACCCAGGCAGACATTGCGCAAAGCGCGACGACCGGCCGCCTCCGGGCTCGGCAGATACGGGCCAGGCACGGTGAACTCGCGATAGGCGTGGAGGAAGTCAGCCTGTAGTTGCTGGGCAAGCGCGCGACGCAGCGCCGTGCGCACCTGCAGAATGGCGTCTGGATCCACCTCGTCCATCTGTTCGGCAATGAAGCCCGCAGCAGGCAGACTCAAGGCCTCGGCGGCGAACGCGGGATCCTGCGCGGCGTCGGCGAGAATGCGCGCGCAGGCTACGGTGAAGGCTGGCGAGAATTCAAGCGGGCGACCACCGCGCACGGCGGCGATGCCGCGCAGTAGCACCTGCATGGCCAGTCGCTGACCCGCTTCCCAGCGATTAAACGGATCGCTGTCATGCGCCATCAGCAGCGCCAACTCGGCTTCCGTGTAGTCAAACTCAAGCGTGATCGGTGCCGAGAAGCCGCGCAGGAGCGAAGGCACAGGCGCGCTGGTGATTTTGCTCAGGGTGAGGGTTTGCATCGCTGCTGTGAGCAAGAACACCTTGCCATCGGCAGCGAGCTGGGTGGGGTCCTCCGCCAGCAACGGCAAGGCGCGGCCCGCGCTATCGAGTAAGCCGAGTGCGATCGGAATCGGGAACGGCAGCTTACTGGTCTCGCCGGGAGCGAGCGCGCAGGACTGTACAAAGGTTAGCGCGTAGGTCTGTGCCGCCAAATCATAACGCGCAGAGACTTTCACGCGCGGCGTGCCCGCTTGATCGTACCAACGCTGCATCAGGGCAAGATTGATCGCAGACGCATCCTGCATCGCGGCCACGAATTCTTCGGTACGCACGGCTTGTCCATCATGCCGCGCGAAATACAAATCCATGCCCTGACGGAACTTGTGCGCGCCCAACAGGGTGTGAATCATGCGGACCACTTCGGCACCTTTGTTGTAAATCGTTGCCGTGTAGAAATTGCTGATCTCCATATAGGCGGAGGGCCGCACCGGATGTGCCATGGGACCGGCGTCTTCGGGGAACTGCCCGTTGCGCAGATTGCGCACTTCCTGAATGCGCTGCACGGCGTGCGAATAGCGATCTCCGCCGTATTGCTGATCGCGAAAGACCGTCAGGCCTTCCTTGAGGCTGAGCTGAAACCAGTCCCGGCACGTGACCCGATTGCCGGTCCAGTTATGGAAGTATTCGTGCGCGATCACGCGATCGAGCATCATGAAATCGAAATCAGTGGCGAGATCGGCGCGCGCCAGCACGTACTTCGTGTTGAAAATATTGAGGCCTTTGTTCTCCATCGCGCCCATGTTGAAATCCGACACCGCGACGATCATGTATTGGTCGAGATCCAACTCCAGGCCGAAGGTTTCTTCATCCCAGCGCATGGAGGACTTCAGCGATTGCATTGCAAAGCCACATTGATCGAGCCGCCCGGGCTCCACATACACCGCGAGCGATACTTCGCGCCCGCTGCGGGTGACGAAGCGATCTTCGAGCAGATCCAATTTGGCGGCGACCAGCGCGAACAGGTAGGCCGGCTTGGGGAACGGATCCTCCCAGCGTGCCCAGTGGCGTGTGGCCGCTTCGGCGCCGCTTGCGACCAGATTGCCGTTCGATAACAGCACGGGATAGCGCATGCTGTCAGCTCGGATGGTGGTCGTAAACCGCGCCATCACATCGGGGCGGTCAAGATAATAGGTGATGCGGCGAAACCCTTCGGCCTCGCATTGGGTGAATAAGCCATTCTGCGACGCGAAGAGACCCATCAGCTGCGTGTTCTTCTGCGGATAGATCCTGACGGTGGTGGCCAGCGTGAAGTCGTCAGGCACCTGCGCAATGACGAGAGAATTCGCCGTTAGCTGATACTGTGCGGGCGCCAGCGTTTGCGCGTTCAGCGTGAGCGCGAGCAATTCCAGCGCCTCGCCGTGCAGTTCGAGTGGCGCGAGTGGATCACTGGCGCGCGGATTGCGCGTGAGCTTAAGCCGCGCGTGGACCAGGGTGTGGGCGGCGTGCAGGTCGAATTCGAGATCCACCGTGGAGATCACAAAGGACGGCGGCCGGTAGTCCTTGAGATAGGTGGTGGTGGGGTGGGGATTCGAGGTGGAGTTCTGCATGGCGGGCACAGTATAAGCAACGGAGTGACCCACGCACCATGGTTGAAAATGGCCCCACGATGCGCAATCGTGACACCCTGTGCTGACGATCATCGATTACCAATAGGAGAGCCTTCATGCGTGTGCGGCAACGGATTGGAATTTTGTTGACGATGCTGGCTTTGTCCGGCTGTGGCTACAACACCCTGCAAACCACGGACGAAGCCATCAAGGCGGCCTGGTCCGAGGTGCTCAATCAGTTTCAACGGCGAGCGGATTTAATCCCGAATTTAGTTAAAACCGTCGAAGGCTTCGCCAATCAGGAGAAAGAAGTGCTCCTCGGCGTGACCAACGCGCGCTCGAAGGTGGGTTCTATTCAGATGACACCAGAACTCCTCAACAATCCGGAGGCGTTCAAGCAGTTTCAAGGCGCGCAGGGGGAACTGTCCGGCGCTTTGTCGCGCCTGATGGTGGTCGCCGAGAATTATCCGCAGTTGAAATCGGACCAGAACTTTCGCGATCTGCAGGCTCAGCTCGAAGGCACCGAGAATCGCATTACGGTCGCGCGCAAGCGCTATATCGAAGCAGTGCAGAGCTACAACCTCATCGTGCGCAAATTTCCCTCCAATCTCACCGCAATGGTCTTTGGGTTTGCGACCAAGCCGAATTTCGCGGTGGAAAACGAGACCGCGCTCGCCAAGCCGCCCGAGGTGAAGTTCGGGAAGTAGCGCTTCTCCATGCGCGCGATTTACGTGTTGCTGCTGGGCCTGTGGATGGCATCGCCGGTGCTGGCCGAAATTGCAGTACCTCCGCACACGGCGTGGGTGACGGATCTCAGTGGCACGCTCTCGGCGGAGGAAATCACGACCCTGGAAGCGCGCTTAACGGCCTTTACCCAGGCCAAGGGCGCGCAGGTCGCGGTGCTGCTGGTAGCGACCACTGACCAGGAGCCCATCGAAGCCTTCGCGCTGCGCGTCGCAGAGGCCTGGAAGCTCGGCCGCAAGGGGGTGGACGACGGTGCGTTGTTGGTGGTGGCGACGGCAGATCGACGCCTGCGTATTGAAGTTGGCTACGGTCTTGAAGGCGCGCTCAACGACGCGACTAGCAAGCGCATTATCGACGAGACCATCGTGCCGCACTTTAAGTCCGGCAATCTGTACGCGGGGATCACGGCGGGGGTTGAGCGCATGCTGGCGGTACTCAGTGGCGAGGCGCTGCCACCACCACCGGTGCCTGAGGTCAATTCCTCGGAGGCGCTGCCGCTCGCGTTGTTTTTTGCGTTCTTCTTTGCCGTGTTATTTCGCGGTCGCGGGCGCCGCAATCCCGTGCAGGCGCCACTCGCCGCGTTGTCGAGCGGTGGCCTGACCTATCTCCTCACCACAGGCGCGTTCGCCGCGGGGTTATCCGCCTTCGCGGCGGTCGTGATCGCGGCCTTGCTGGGCAGCAGTAACGGTGGCGTGGGGGGCTGGGTGAGTCACCGCCGCTACGGCGGCGGCCTGCCTGGCGGGTGGGGTGGTGGTGGCTTCGGCGGCGGCGGGTTTGGCGGCGGTGGCGGCGGATCTTTTGGTGGCGGTGGCGCGTCGGGGGGCTGGTGAGATGCGATCACGGTTTGCGCGTCATCTGCTGACCACCCGCTGGCATCTGCGGCGGAAGTTTACGCCCGCGATTGCCGAGGAGATCGAGCGCGCGATTCGGCGCAGCGAGCGCACGCATGCGGGTGAATTGCGGGTCGCGATTGAAGCTGCTTTGTCGCTCGACGATCTCCTCGCGGGAATCACTGCGCGCGAACGGGCTATCGCGGTGTTCAACGAATTACAGGTCTGGGATACCGCGCAGAATAACGGCGTGCTGGTGTACGTGCTGCACGCCGAGCAAGCCCTCGAAATTGTCGCCGACCGGGGCTATAACGCGCCGGTTGAGGCGGCCGCCTGGCTTGCGCTGTGCAGTGAGGCGACCGCGGCTTTTCGCGCGGGCCAATACGGGCCGGGCATGGCACGCCTGATTGACGGCATTAGCGCGGTGATTGCGCGCCACTTTCCGCCGCACAGCGGGGACGTGAATGAATTGCCGGATGCGCCGCTATTTCTGTGAGGCGCTGTCCTCAAGCCGTCGTTGCGAGGAGCCGTCGCCGTAGGTGAGCTAGCGAACCCCAACCTCTTGCGCCGCTGCTGCTGGGGTTCGCGCGCTCACCCCGACCTACGACTACCGTTACTGCTGAGCCTGTCGCGCAATCGCCGTTGCTGCGGTCTGATAACGCACCACTTCGCCAATCACGATAATCGCCGGGCTCTCAATCGCGCGCGCCAGACCATTGCTTAGTAACGCCTGCAAGGTGGTGATTTCCGCCGTTTCGCATGGCGTGGTGGCGTGACTGATCGCCGCGACCGGCGTGCTTGCTGCCATGCCGGCGGCGACCAATTGCGCCGCGATTTCGCGCGCGCGGGCGACCCCCATGTAGATCACGAGCGGTAAGCCAGTCGCGGCTAAGGCCGCCCAGTTCGGCGTCGCGCCGTCCCGCGTGTGGCCGGTGACGAAGATCACTCCCGGCGCTGCATCCCGATGGGTAACTGGAATGCCGAACGCGGTCGGCGCGGCGATGCCCGCCGTAATGCCGTTCACAATTTCGACATCGATACCGGCGCGTAGCAAGGTCGCCTGTTCCTCGCCGCCGCGCCCGAACAGGCACGGATCGCCGCCTTTGAGGCGGACCACCGTTAACCCGGCGCGCGCTTCACGCATCATCAGACGTTCGATCATGGCTTGCGGGGTAGAGCGGCAACCACCACGCTTACCGACCGCGACGATGCGCGCCGCCGGTTGCGCATAATCAAGGACGGCGCGATTCACCAAATCATCGATAAAGATCACGTCGCCGAGCGCGATCACCC
>JANOVQ010000608.1:0-12445 GCA_031417495.1 Pseudomonadota bacterium
TATCTCCCCAGTGCACGGCGAAGATTAGGCTACCGACCACGGTCCCCCGATTGCGCACCTGGCGATCACCGATCGCAGCGGCGGCCTCCGCCAAGGCCGTCCAGTCGCGGCTAAGATTCGGGTGATTCGCAGCTTCTGCCAGACGCAGCAACGCCCCACAATGCAGGCCGTGAACGGTGCTCAAACAACCGGCGAGTTCGGAGACGCGATTGATATCGATCAGCGCACGTGCGGGCACCGCACGCGCCTTCAGCAAGGGCAACAGACTTTGGCCACCGGCCAGCACATACGCGCCCGCCCCGTGTGCCTGCAGCAAGCGCAGAGTTTCCGCCACGGTGGTTGGCTGAAAGTAGTGTTCGATCGGCGCCGGATACATCGGTTTCCTTCGGTGTTGTCCGTGTCAGCGGTCTCTGAGCTACCTTACCGATAATCTGGCAGCGCGACAAACCCACAAGACCACGGCCCACAGTCGCTTGTTCGACTGGCGCATCTTGCTGCGCGTGATTTCCAGGCTCGCGACCATTTTTGACCGCCATCCCGAATTGGGCTAGAAGGAGTGCTCTAGTCACACAACCGGAGAACACCTTTGTCCGATCTACTCTTCGAGACCCAAGACCATATCGCCACCTTAACCCTCAACCGGCCCACCGCCCGCAATGCGCTGAGCCTGGAGATGCGCGCCCGCCTGAAGGAGGTGCTGCATGAGATTGAGCACGATGACGACGTACGCTGCGTGGTGATCCGCGGCGCGGGCGATCACTTCATGGCGGGCGGCGACGTCAAATCGATGTCGACCATGCTCGACCAACCCCCGGCGGTGCTCCGCGCACAATTCGTCAATCGGATTCACGATCTGCACCCGATCATGTTTGCGATGCGGCGGATGCCCAAGCCGATCATCGCGAGCGTCGCGGGCGCGGCGGCCGGCGCCGGTGTCAGCATGGCGCTGGCCGCGGATCTCGTGATTGCAGATGCGAATGCGTTCTTCACGTTGGCCTATTGCCACATCGGCACCAGTCCGGATGGTTCGGCGAGTTTCCATCTGCCCCGCGCAGTCGGGATCAAAAAAGCCCTGGAAATGGCGTTGCTCGGTGATCGCGTGGATGCCGCCAGCGCGCAGGCCATGGGCATGATCAATTTCGTGGCACCCGCCGGCCAACTCGCGGCGGAAACCGCCAAGCTTGCCGCGCGCCTGGCCGCCGGCCCCACCCATGTGTACGGCAATACCAAGCGCTTGTTTTATCGTTCTCTGGAAAACGAATTCGAGTCCCAGCTGCAAATGGAGGCCGAGATGTTCGCCGATTGTGCCTCACGCGCAGATTTCCGCGAGGGCGTGACCGCGTTTATCGAGAAACGGCCCGCGCGGTTTAGCGGGAAGTAAGCATCGCTGAAAATTTTGGAGGATCGATGTCGAGCATCGCTTTCGAACTACCCGCAGAAATCGTCGCGATTCGCGATGCGATCGAAGCTTTCGTCAAACGCGAGGTGCTGTCACGTCACGCGCGGCACGCGGCCGTGCTGGATGACCCGCGCCGCCGTTACGCGGCCGACGGGCGCTACGCCGATGAAGTGCACGCGATCATCCGCGAAGTCCGCATGGCATCAAGCGAGGCCGGCTTCTTCAATATGTGCGTGCCGCAGTCCATCGGCGGCAGCGGACTCGGTCATCTCGCCTACTTTGTCGCCTGGCAAACCGTCTACCACACCTGTGGCGCACGCCATTTCCTTGCGCCTTACACCATCGGTCACTGGGCGTTCGCGGCCAGTCCAGTGCTTGCGCATGTCAGTGAAACCGTACGTCAGCGCATCCTGCCGGGGCTGTTGAGCGGCCGCCAATCGATGTGCTTCGGCCTTTCAGAACCCGGTGCGGGTTCGGATGCCAGCATGCTCAAAACACGGGCAGTCGCTGAGGGCGGTGGCTGGCGGATCTCCGGCCGCAAGCTGTGGACCAGTAATTCGCCGCATGCGGATTACTGCGTGGTCTTCGCGGTGACCGATGCCGCAGCGGCCGCCGCACACCAGGGTGGGATCTCCGCGTTTCTGGTGCCCACCGATGCGCCCGGCTTCCATCTCGAGAGTGTGGTGCGGCTCTTTGGTCACGCGGGTGGCGACGAAGGTGCGTTGGTGCTGGAGGAGGTGCGAGTCGAGCCCGAACAGTTGATTGGCACGCTCCATCAGGGCTTTGCGACCGCGCTGCTCGGGGTCTCCCTCGGGCGGGTGTATAACGCCGCACGCGCGGTGGGGTTGGGACGTTGGGCGGTGGAACTCGCACTCGGCTATGTGCAACAACGTGAAGCCTTCGGCCATCCCCTCGCCGAATACCAGGGTGTGACTTTTCCGCTGGCCGAATCGGCGATGAAATTACACGCCGCCCATTTGATGGGTCTCAACGCAGCGCTACTGTTGGATCGCGGTGAGCGCGCGATCAAGGAACTGTCGATGGCGAAATGCTTCGCGGTCGAAGTCGGCCTGCAGGCAGTCGATCGTGCGATGCAGGCGCACGGCGGCATGGGACTCACTAACGAGGTGGGGTTGGCCGAGATCTGGCAGACCTTGCGCATTATCAATATCGCGGACGGCACTAACGAAATCCTGCGGCGCACGATCCTGCAGCGGCTGCTCAAGGGCGATACTGATCTTTGAGTGGCTGCGCTCATCCCAACCTGCCTTTAGGATCACAATTCAAACAGCTACCGCAGCTGCTGCGGGCTGCAATAAAAAAAGCTTTTTTCAGGCACGGCCAATCAGCCCAACAATTCCTTTGCCTGCGTCTCGACTAACCTGACGCCCAGCCGCTGCGCTTCCGTCACTGCCAGCGCGATAACGTTCTCAGCCTCGCGGCGGCGAACAGCGGCCGCGCGAGGGTCGCGAGTCCGCGCGTCAGCGAGCAGAATCTGGGCCTTGATTCGTTGCACCTCGGGCGCGTAGACGGGCGACAGCGGATTCAGCGCGAGCGCCTGCTCAATCGTCACCAGGGCCTGCGCGTAATCCCCGCTCGCAGCCTGCGCCTCGGCCTGCAGGGCGGTGAACCAGTTGAGCAGAACCTTCTGGCCAATCGCGGCATAGTCGTGCAAGCCTTGCGCAAATATCCCGACTGCCGCGAGCGGTTCGCCGCGCTGACTGGTCGCCCACGCGTTAAAAAGCACGGCCGAGGCGTGCAGCACACGCAGCTGATGCGTCTCAGTGATTGCCAGCAGCGCAGCGAGCTGTGGCTCGGTCGCGAGAGTCTGCCGAAAATGCAGACCCGCGATCACGGCACCGGTCAGTGCGAAGGCGCGATCATGCGGACTGCCCGTGAGTTCGCTCCAGCGCAGACCCTCTTTCGCAAATTCGTTGGCGTCGTTTACTTCACCTCTTAGTGCGGCCAGCCATGGGCGATAGATTGCCGCCATGCCGGTGAGAGAGACGCCCCCGATGGCAGTCTCGGCGGCCTCCGCGCCGAGCACGCTGACGGTGCGGAAAAGTTCATCGGTGGTGTTTAATTCGCCGGTATAAAACTGCAGCGCGGCCTCGCGGAGCGTCGCCCAGCCGCGTTCGAAGGGACTACTGTGAGGCCGCCGTGCGAGTGCCGATAAGCGCGCGGCGAACCCGCTGGCTTCCACAAACTCCGCCTGTTGGGTGAGTGCCGCGACGAGCCCTGAGAGCACGCTGGCGAGGGTTCGCACATCGCCCAGCGTCTCACCGACCGCCAGCGCCGCCTCGAATGCCGCGCGGGTCTCAGGTGCTGCGAATCCCCGATACGCCCAATAGCATTGTGCCAGGGCGCCGCGCATTTTGAACTCGTCGGCCACGCGCGCTGCAGTTGGCGGCAGCGCCGTTAAAAGCCCGATGCCGCGCGCGAAATGCGTCCCGGCTTCGACAAACGCACCGCGCGCCATCGCCGCAATGCCAGCCGTATGCCAGGCCGCAACTGCGGCTTCGTTGGCGCCCGCTTCAGTCAGATGATGGGCGAGCAATTCTGGGCGCCCGGTGGTGATTTCCGGGAACTTATCGGTTAGCGCACGCGCGACTGCTGCGTGCAACTCACGGCGTCGGCTTTTCAGCACGGAGTCGTACGCCGCGTCGTACAGCAGCGCGTGATTGAAGCGATAGGTTGCCTCCGGCGGCTCCCCGTGGGCGAGAAGCATATCGGCGGCGCCGAGTCGGCTAAGCGCCAGATTAAGCGCGGACGGCGCGATGTCCACCACTTCAGCGAGCAGAGTCCAGTCGAATTCACGGCCGAGGACTGAACCTATCTGCGCGATCTCTTTCACGCCGCCGAGTAGATCGAGGCGGGCGAGCAATGACGCGTGCAAGGTCGGCGGAATTTGATGGGCGCCGGCATCGCCCCTGCTCTCCACCAATAGGCGCGCGACCTCTTCTAAATACAAAGGCACGCCGCCGCTGCGCTGGACCACGATTTCCACGGTGCCGGCCGCCAACGCCTGCGCCGCGACGATGGCGCGCACAATTTTAGTCGCCGCAACTTCGCTGAGCGGTGCGAGCGCACACTGCGCGTGATGCGCGAGCGTCCGCCACGGCGCCTGAAACTCCGGCCGCGCGGTGAGCAAGACCAGCAACGGAACCTGCGCGTCTGCTTCAGCCAACTTGCCGATGAGTTCAAGCGTAGAGGGATCACACCACTGGGCATCTTCCAGCACCAGCACCAAGGGTTGTGTCCTCGCGCCTGCCAGAACCCACGCTATCATCGCGCTGAGCTGCGCACGGCGGTGTTCCTCGGGACTGGCCGTGGCGGGCGGGTAACCCACGGGCAGCGCGATCTCGAAAAGTGGCGCGAGTGCAGGCACCGCGCGGAGTAGATCGAGACCAAGCGCGCTAAGCGTCGCTTCCAGTTCGGCGAGACGCCCGGGCGCGCTATCGGCGCTGCCGAAGCGCTGGCGTGCCCACTCGCTGATGGGGTGAAACGGGGTGTGCTGCAATAACTGCGCGCACGACCACTCGGCCCAGGTGTGGCGCGTGCCGGCAAGCGTGGCGCGAAACTCGTCCACCAAGCGCGATTTGCCTAATCCGGCGTCGCTAGTCAGCGTAAAAACCTGTGCCGCGCCCGTGCACGCGCGCTGCCAGCACTCGCTTAAGCGCTGCAATTCGACCTCGCGGCCCACTAAGGGAGTCAACGCGCGACCCAGGACTTGGCGCCGACTTGCGCCGCTGGCGCGTAATACCTGTAACAACACCACCGGCTCGGGCACCCCTTTCAAAGTGTGCGCGCCGCGATCCTCGACGATAAACAAACCTGCGACATGGCGCTGAACCGCAGCGCTGATCAACACCTGCCCCGGTTCGGCGGCCGCTTGCACCCTTGCTGCGACATTCGGCACATCCCCGAACGCGAAATCCCCGCCATCTACCACCACTGGTCCCGAATGCAGACCGACCCTCGCCGCGAGCGGCGGCTTCCCGGCGCTCGCGAGGCGCCGATTCAAGTCCCCCAAGCCTTGCAGAATGCCAAGCCCGGCACGCACGGCACGTTCGGCATCGTTCTCATGCGCTTGCGGATAACCGAAATAAATCATCGCCCCATCGCCCATCTTCTGGGCGACGTTCCCGCCCAGCGGCGCCACGGCCGCGGCCACCGTGGCATGGTAGGCCGCCACCAAATCCCGCCATTCTTCAGCATCGAGGTCGGCCGCAATCCGCGTTGAACCGACCAGATCACTGAACATCACCGTGACATAGCGGCGCTCACCCCCACTCGGCTGGGTGGCTTGGTGCTTAGCAGGGGTTGCCGTGCTCGCGACTGGCGCTTCGGTGCGCAAACTCATGGCTGCTTTCAAAAGCTTTTTGCGCAGGCCCAAGACCAAACCAATCGAGGTGAGATCCTGTTCTGAGAGATCTGCCAGCACCTCGAGATCAACCTCATTCCTGAGCAGAATCTCCGCGCACGCCATCAGGTCGTGTCCCGCAAGCCAATCAGTGAGCGCGGTCTCGTTCATGGTGGGAGACTATATCAACCCACTTCACGATGCTCCACGGGACAGCCCACCGCTGGGAGTCGCGGCTTTAGCCGACAATCCAGGTTGCGTAGCATCGGATCGTTCGCGCGCATCACTTAAGGGGAGATCAAAATGGCGGATTACGAATTCATTCAGTACGAAGTAAGCCGAGGTCGAGCCTGCATCACCTTGAATCGGCCTGAAAAACGCAATGCGTTATCCATCAAGTTGCTGGAGGAACTTCATCACGCACTGTGGGACGCAGACGACCAAAAAGCGGTGCACGCGGTCGTCATCAAGGGCGCGGGGAGCTGCTTTAGTTCGGGCTACGATCTCGCGCCGGCGGCCCGTGCAGAAGTGGGTGATGGGCGCGCACGTCGGGGCGGCAATCTCTACGCCGAACCCACCATCGATGACGACATCTGGCGTCTTGAGCGCGCGCAGCGCCTGCGCATGGCGCTGTTCGACCTGCATAAGCCGGTGCTCGCGCAGGTCCATGGCTATTGTCTGGCCGGCGGCACCGACATCGCCTTGCTGTGCGACATGGTGATTGTTGCCGACGATGCGATCATCGGCTTTCCGCCGGCGCGCGATCTCGGCTCACTGCCCAATCAAATGTGGCTCTACCACGTCGGTCCGCAGTGGGCGAAGCGGCTTGCGTTAACCGGTGACACCATTACCGGGCGCGAGGCTGCACAAATTGGTTTCGCCTTAAAATCGGTGCCTGCCGATCTCCTGGAAGCAGAATGTACGGGACTGCTGGACCGCCTGGCGCTGATCGATCCGGATTTACTCGCCGCGAACAAGCGCAGCGTAAATCTAGGCCTGGAATTGATGGGCGCGCGGACACTGCAGCGCCTGGCCGCGGAAAACGACGCGCGGGCGCATCTCGCGCCGGGCACGCGGGTGTTCAAAGAGAACGTGAAGCAACACGGCTTGAAAGCGGCGGTGCGCGCGCGCGACGCCGCGTTCGGCGACGGCCGCGCGCGCGTTAACGGACCGGAACTGCGTGATGCGCAGGGCAAATTGATCGATTAAATTTTATTCCGGGGACAGTTTACTGATTTCAAAATGAGTCCCCTATCCGGACTTTGAGCCGCGCCACACATGGGTTGACGTGGCTTGCAGCACGCGCCGGCGATGCTTGCCAGTGATCACGGCGCGCACCATCGCAGTCTGTCCGCCGCAATGAAGGATGCGCAGATCCCCACGCCCGCTGTTCCCATTGAACCATTGGTGTAATCGTCATGGCCGATTGGTCGATCATCCGATTTAACGGGTCACCGAATTACAAGATCGAGGTTTCGTTCGCCGACGGCAGGTCTGGAATCGCCGATCTGGCGCCGGACGCGATGTATCTGCGCATTCGAGCGTCAGGCACATCGATATCTTGCGGCGAAGAACCAGCGAGTTGTGTGAAGTCGCTGACAAGATCGGCGCTGCGGCGCGGCATCGGGTGGGTTATGTTTCCGTCTTCGCTGCGCATGTCCAGATGGAGGTGGCCAACCAGAAGTTCGCTACTCCGCCAGTCCCGCCAGTAGCAACCCTTCGTAGACCCGCTCGCGCAGTAACAGGTAGCGCGGATGGGTGCTCAAGTACTCGCGCCGCAGCTGCGCGAGATTCCAGGGACAGTTTACAGTTTTAAGAAATGAGTAAACTGTCCCTGGAATTCGAATTCACTCATAGGATTTATCACATGCGAAAATTCACCGATAAGATTGCGCTTGTCACGGGCGCCAGCCGTGGCCTCGGCAAAGCGATCGCACTGGAGCTGGCCGCAGAAGGTGCGACAGTCGCGTGCGTGGCGACGCGCGCCGAAAACGCGGCGGCGGTGGTTGCGGAAATCGTCGCGGCTGGCGGTCGTGCTCGCGCCTATGGCTGTCATGTCGAGCGCGCGGCAGAAGTCACCGCAACTTTCGCGAGTGTGGCGAGCGAGCTGGGTCCGCTCGATATCCTGGTCAACAACGCCGGCATGGCGGATCCGCAGGTGACGCTCGAGATGACCGAAGAGAGTTGGGATTTGCACATGAACGTTAACGCGAAGTCAGTCTTTCTGTGCTCGCAAGCGGCGGCGCGACAGATGAAGGATCACGGCGGTGGCGTGATCGTCAATATCGGATCTATTGTGGGCCGTAATGCCTTCCCCGCCACGCTCGGCTATTGCACCTCAAAAGCCGCGGTCGACCATATGACCCGGGTGATGGCGATCGAATGGGCGCGTCTTGGCATCCGTGTCAATTGCATCGCGCCGGGTTACGTGCAGACCGATCTCATCGATGAACTTGCCGCACAAGGCAAACTCACCATCCGCGATTTGGAGCGGCGTACGCCGCAACGGCGCTTAGGCAACGCCCGCGAAATCGCGCGTGGGGTGGTGTATGTCGCGAGCGACGATGCCTCATTCATGACTGGCGAGGTGCTCGTGATCGATGGCGGCTGGAGTGCCTTCGGGTATTACCAGGCGCAGCGACAGTAACGGATAACGCGTTTGGATTGGCAGGTGAAATCCACCGGGAACGTTATTCCCCGCCGCGCCGCACGTGGGTTGAGGTCGCTTCCAGCACGCGCCGGCGATGCTTGCCGGTGATCACGGTGCGCACCACGGCAGTCTGGCCGCCGCGATGAAGGATGCGCGAAGTCGCGCGTAGCACGCTGCCTTCGCCGGGACTAATAAAGCAGGCCGTGATTCCGGAGACCTTCCAATCCGTAGGTAACGCGGCATGTGCGGTATTGATTGCAATCCCCACCTGCAGGCCACCCTGCATAAATCCCACGCGATTGCCGAGATGCAGATCGTTATCCACCACGCACACCGCGCCCTGTGCACTCGGTTGCGGATCCAAGCCCCAAAACTTTTGCAGAAAACTGCGCGCTTGACTCGGACCCGCCAGCGCGGCGTCGACTCGCTTGAGAATGTCGCGTTCTGCTTTCGAGAGCTCGGACTCTTGCAGCGGGCTTGCGGCAGCATGATCCGCACTCACTGGCGCATGCATGGTCACCCCGGGCGGTGGATTCAACACCATGAAAGCACCACTGCCCAACAACACCGTTTGCCCATTGGCGATTAGGGTGGTGCGACTCAGTCCCTGCTGACCCGCCGCGCCGTGCAGAAAGCCTGCAAATTCTCCGCGGGCTTCCAAAGGCCCCGTGATCGGCGCGCCGCTGAATTGTAATTGCAGGCTGACCGTGGCGAGGCGTTGCGCGGGGGTGAGATTTGCGCGCACCACGCTCGCGAGTGCGACATCCGCCAGCAAGGCAACGACCCCGGGATGTACCTGGCCATCAAGATCTTCGCAGAACTCACCAGGGCGCAGGCACACGCGCGAGCGCTCGGCACTAATTTCAGCGAAGGTCACGCCCAGAAAGTTACCCGGGAAATGGAGCCCTGGGGTGCGATTTAACGCGAAGGCGGTGAGCGCACGACGGCGGATATCGCTCATGCAACTGACCCCTTGGCCGGACTAAACCAGCGCCGCCTCGATCGCCGCGGTGGGCATCACCTGCGCGTAGTAGAGGGCGAGATTCAACAGCGCAGCGTTATGTTCTTCATCGGTCATGGCTGCCGTGGCATCACTCGCGAAGAGCACCTGGTAGCCGTATTGAAAGGCATCGCGCGCGGTACAGTCGCAGCACCCGTTGCTCACTAAGCCGGTGATGATGAGGGTCTCAATCCCGCGCGCGCGGAGGATTTCATCCAAACCCGTGCCTGCGCGCGGATGGAGCGGACTTGATTGGTGTTTAACGATGGAAAGATCGTGCGCGTTGCGCACGATCTGCGGGTGAATTTCGTAGGACGAGCTGCCGGGCAGCAGGGCATGGTTGGCCAGTTCTTTCACGGCGTGAGTGGGCAGTTCGGCAAGCGCCGCAGGATCTGGCAAGGGCGCCATCGAATGCTGGGTGAACACGACCAGGCCGCCGGCCTGGCGAACCGCCGCATTGATGCGATTCGCGTTGTCCAGAATATCCCGCGCGTGCGCATTGCCCATGGGTTGCCCTTCGTCGATAAAGAAGCGCTGGAAATCGATCGCAAGCACCGCAGTCCTGGTCGGCGTGAAGGGTTTATTAAGGCCCATCAGTGCGCCTCGTTCGGTGGCAAAACTCGGAATCCGTAGGCTGTGCATGGCGCGTGTCCTTGGCTTATCTCGCAAGCGCCGGCGTGAAGCGCAAGGGGAGCTCCACCATGTGGCGGGTATTACCGGTTTCGTAGGTGGGCTCGAAGCCGTCGGCCAGCTGAAAGTCAGGCAGGCGGGTGAGAAACGTCTCATAACCCACGCGCAGGATCAGCCGCGCGAGCGAAGCCCCCACACAGGTATGCGTCCCGGCACCGAAGGCGAGATGCCGCACGGAAGGCCGCGCCAGATCCACTTCATGCGGGCGCTCGCAGATGGTCGGGTCGCGACTCGCAGCACCAAACGACAGCAGCACGCGATCACCGGGCAGCATCCGCGTTCCGCTCACTTCGACTTCGGCTTGCACCCGCCGCGCCATGTTCGGGGCGCCCATGAACAGCCGCAGGAACTCATCAATTGCGCGTGGAATTCGGCTGTGGTCGGCGACTAGCCGCGCGCGATCATCCGCCTGCGCAGCAAGATGATGCAGTCCGCCGGAGAACGCGTAACCGGTTGTGCCGATGCCACCGATAATCAACTGACACAAGGTCCCGACCTTGGCCGGCCAAGCGTAGCCCGGGTGCTCGAACGCCAGCAGCGCATCGACGATGTCCCCGCGCGAGGCCTGCGTGCTGCGCTGGCGCAGATACTCTTCGACCTTGGCCATGCCACGTGCGAAGTTACTGCCGCGTTCGGTCATCGGTCCCGAGAGATTGAAGGCCTCCAGCAGAAAGGGCATGTCTGCCGGATCCATGCCGGCGACTTCCACCGCGAATACAATCTGTGGCAGGGGATTGGCGAACGCGCTGACGACCTCGACCTCACCCTCGGCGATGAAGGCGTCGATGAGCCGGTTCGCGTGATCACGAATGGTCTGCGCTAGCCCGGCCACGATTCGTGGTCGCAGAAACGGCTCCAACACGGCGCGCAGGTGGTCGTGCAACGGCGGATCGCACTCGCCGGGCGCGAAATACGGCAGACCTTGCGGGCGGTTCACCATGAAACCGTAGGCGGCGGAAAAGGTCGCCCAGTCCTTGGCGCAGCGCGTGACGTCTTCGTAACGGTTAACCACCCAATACCCTTCGCCCACTTCGCTGCGCGCCACCGGGCAGCCTTGGTGGAGATCGGCGATGAGATCGTTCCAGCGCGCGCTGAGCTCGGGATCTCCCAAATCAAAGTCGCGACGGTAATCGCGTTTGAGTGGTTCGAAACTCATGAAAGTGCCGGCAACGTGCGCTGCATGACTTCGGCGAAGCTTGCGAGCACGCGCAGAGTGAGGCCCCAGATCACGTGCTCGCCGAATTGAATACCGGGGAAGGTAGTCGCAGTAATACCCATGGAATACTCGAGTTCGGTGACCGCGCTGGCATCGAAGAGATGCCGCACGGGCACCCAGAACACGCTCGCAACTTCCTGCGGCAAGCGTGCGGTCGCCTGCGCCTGTTCGGCCGCACCAACATGGTAGACGAATGGCCACAAGGTAAGACTGTCGCGCCGCGCATTGCGCTCGATGGGGCGCATGGGCAACGGGCCCACGCGGTGGTGAGGCGCGAGACGCACGCCAATCTCCTCCCAGGTTTCGCGCTCGGCGACCGCGAAGGCGTCTGCGTCGGTGGCACTCGCGCGGCCCCCCGGGAACGCCACCTGCCCCGACCACGGATCTCCCACCCGCTCGGCCCGCCGTATAAAACAGACTTCAATGCCTTGTGCGCCATCGGCCAGGATCATTGCCACCGCCGCCTGACTCGCGTGCGGGGCGAAGGCGTTATGGTCGTGCTGAACCTGGCGCAGCGCGGTGCGGATTTCATCGAGCGTGAGCATCGCGCCTAGCGTCACGCTTCGCGTGGAGTCAGTCAAGGAATCGTTTGGCCGGCCGGTTGGCGCCGGCGCTTGCAACCCTACGGCTCCTCGCAACGACGGATCTTAAGTGCTCCGCGACTCCGCTAGTCTCCAAATCTGGCCCGCTTAGCGTGCGCCCGGCCCTTCCCTCGGCCGCCCATCCTTAGTAGCTTGCTAAGCCGCTCAGCTCGAGACATTGTTCATGACATTGGCAGATTCAAGCGAAGTCGAATTGCAGTTCCGCGTCGAGCGCCTGCTCGCGCGATACGCGCAGTGCATCGATGATGATCGACTGGAAGCGTGGCCGGATTTTTTTACAGAGCAGTGTGTTTACCGCGTCATCGCACGCGAGAACTTTGAACGACAACTGCCGATTGCGGCCATTTTCTGCGATTCCAAACGGATGCTGATCGACCGCGTGGTCTCGGCACGGCACGCTAATGTCTACGAGAAACATACTTATCGGCATCTGGTAAGCAGCACCCTCGTCACTGCACCCGCCGGCGATGCAGTGCTCGCGACCAGCCACTACGCGGTCTACCGCACCCGCACCAACGGCGCGAC